>NZ_JBFTMS010000007.1:0-222358 GCF_056397085.1 Peribacillus sp. 05N428
TATACAAAGCATGTCCCGTAAGGGAAATTGTTTAGATAACGCAGTCATGGAAAACTTTTTTGGCTTGTTAAAGTCTGAATTGCTTTATCTCCAAGAGTTTGAAAGTATGGAGCACTTTGAAAAGGAATTAGATGATTATATTCATTACTWTAACCACAAACGAATGAAGGTAAAATTAAAAGACCTGAGTCCGATAGAATACCGAACTCAGGTCTTAGAAGCTGCTTAAATTATATGTCTAACTTTATTGGGTCAGATCAACTGGCTTTTCTTCGAGTTTATCTACAGTCTTGAACAAGCCATCAGGCTTGTTTTTTTGTAGAAAAATGACGGTGTGCATTTAATCAATCATTTGATTAAAGAATGGGAAAACAAGTTATTTCCGGGGAAATCAAACATCTTCCTTTTCGGAAATTGTCATTTTCGTTTGTCGAATGATGGGAAAAACGGTATTTATGAAACTTTTTAGATATCTAGGCGTATGTATGAATAAAATGATAGAAGAAAGCGAGGAATGTTCATGCAGGAGGAAAGAAAGAGAATTTTAGAAATGATTCAGGATGGAAAGTTATCAGCGGAAGAAGCCATGGGCCTATTGGAAGAATTAGATAAAGCCAGTCAGGAAAGTGAAGCTAAAGAGCAGAAATTGCAAAATGAATTATCGACGGTAGTCGTGGATAAGAAAAGCGAAGGAAGCAATCAGGATACGTTTAAGAAGAATATCCAGTCATCGAAAGAAAAGATTATGGATTTCGTTGAAAGTGCTTTTAAGAAAATCAAAGAAACGGATCTTGATTTCAATTTCGGGAAATCTGTGGAGGTCAGTCATATTTTCCAGCATGATCAAGATTTCCTGAATGTAGTTGATGTAGATATAGCGAATGGGAAAATGAAAATCGCCGCATGGGACCATGATGATGTCCGGGTGGAATGCCAAGCTAAGGTATACCGTGTGGAAGATATAGAAGATGCCAGGAAAAACTTTTTGGAAGAAGTCGATTTCACGATTGAAAATGGAAAATTGAAGTTCAAGGTTCGTGAAAAATCCATAAAGGTTGATACGACCATGTACATTCCAAGAAAAGAATATGAGGACATTCATGTAAGGATGTTCAATGGCGCAATCACGGCTGAATCATTGAAATCAGAGAACTTTAAAGCGAAAACGGCGAATGGTGCCATTCATATCATGCAGGGTACGGGTGATTCCTGTGAGCTTGAAACTGGTAACGGGATGATCACCATTTCAGATACAAATTTTAATGACTTGGAAGCCGAGACCCTGAATGGAGCGATTAATGCCGATGGGTACTTCAAGAAATTGGATGTTCAAACGTTCAATGGTGAAGTCATCTGTACGAATTCAGGGATGGATTGCGATTCGATCCATGCTAAGTCAGTCACTGGAAAAGTCCAGCTGACCCTTCCTCCAGGTAAGGCGATCGAAGGAGAGTTGAAATCCAATTTAGGAAGCTTTAATGTAACTTTGGAAGGGATGACCATCATCGAAGAGAAAAGTGATGTGGTTCAGAAGGTCCTTAAGTTCAAGACAGTTAAAGAAGAGGTTCCTGTGCTTCATGTTTTTGCAGAAACGAAGACTGCAGCAATAACGGTTTCCTGAAAAGGGAAAGTTCACTGGCGGCGCAAAATGCATGCAAACTCTCTGAAAATGAGTTTGCCTGCATTTTTTTTTGGATTGTACAATTTGGATGTTGATTTCCGCTCCAGGCACTCGCTTATCCAGAGGCGGTCGTGGAGTCCTTGCGCCTGTGGGGTCTCCCCTAGACGCGCTTTGCCCGCAGGAGTCTCGTACCTTCCTCTCCAATCAAATTTGTTATTAAATTTAGATAGAAACCATATTTAAGGAGTTGAAGGTTTTGCGTTGGAGTTGGTTCAGGAACATTATTCTCCCTCTTTTGTCTACTAAGAGAGCCCGCCAATATAAACTGCCGGGCTTGCTTTTATTTGGTGTAAGGATTCATGTATGTCCCTCTCCTCTCTTTACTGGTTATGGGGCCATCCCGCTGCCATCATCCGTGCGGAGTGAATAAAAAAACGATAAATCGATAATGCATTGTTTGGTTATTAACAGAAAAATGCTAAAATAGAAAAAGTATCTCAAAAAATAGCATCGCTCCAAAAGGAGGAAAGATATATGGCAAAAGTCCGTACAAAGGATATAGTAGAAGCGTTCGGTCTAGAACTTATCAGTGGGGAAGAAGGAATTAACCGACCGATCGTCACGAGTGATTTATCTCGTCCCGGACTTGAAATAGCCGGTTTTTTTGATTATTATCCCGCAGATCGAGTACAGCTGTTAGGTATGACGGAGATGTCCTTTTTTAATCGGTTGAATGAACCGGATCGAATACAGAGGATGGAAGAGTTGTGCCGGGACTTTACTCCAGGCATCATCATTACGCGTGGTCAGGAAGTGCCGTTAGAATTGATCGAAGCTTCTGAGCGGGAATCCGTTCCTGTGATGAGATCCAATATGAAGACGACAAGGTTATACAGCCGTCTGACCAATTTCCTTGAAAGCAGGTTGGCACCAACCACTGCCGTTCATGGTGTATTGGTGGATATCTATGGTTTAGGTGTGTTGATCACCGGTAAAAGCGGAGTCGGTAAAAGTGAGACAGCCCTGGAATTAGTGAAACGGGGTCATCGTCTCGTAGCCGATGACTGTGTCGAAATCAGGCAGGAAGATCAAGATACGCTAGTCGGGAATGCCCCGGATTTAATTGAACATCTTCTTGAAATTAGGGGATTGGGAATCATAAATGTAATGACACTTTTTGGAGCTGGTGCAGTCCGCAGCAATAAAAAGATCTCAATCGTCATCAATCTGGAACTATGGGAAAAAAATAAGCAGTATGACCGGGTTGGCCTTGATGAAGAGAAAATGAAAATCATCGATACGGAAGTGACGAAAATTACCGTACCTGTCCGTCCAGGGCGAAATTTAGCTGTTATCATTGAAGTGGCAGCCATGAATTACCGCCTGAAACGAATGGGAGTAAATGCTGCAGAACAGTTTTCAGATCGCTTGAACCATGCCATTGCAGATCCGGAACATGATGAATTTTAAAAGGTTATAGGAAAAGAGGGGACAAAATGGAACAAGGAATACAGCCGCTGAATCCGATAGCGATTGATCTAGGTCCCATTCAGGTACATTGGTATGGGCTAATCATCGGTTTCGGTGTGTTATTGGGTCTTATTATCGCATTAAGGGAGTCGGAGCGAAGAGGTCTTGATAAGGAAATATTTACTGATTTGATTTTGTTTGCTGTCCCGATCGCGATCATTAGTGCCCGTATTTATTATGTGATCTTCCAATGGGAGTACTATTCACAAAACCCGGGGGATATCATAAAAATATGGAATGGCGGAATTGCCATACATGGTGCGTTGATCGGATCGGTGCTGACTGCAATCGTTTTTGCAAAGGTCAAGAAGGTCTCATTTTGGAAGCTGGTGGATATTGCTGCACCGAGCTTATTGTTGGGGCAGGCGATTGGCCGTTGGGGTAATTTCATGAATCAGGAAGCGCATGGGGGAGAAGTAACACGGTCATTCCTTGAAAATATGCATTTGCCTGAATTCATCATAAATCAAATGTACATAAACGGTACGTATTATCACCCGACCTTCTTGTATGAATCGATTTGGAATATCCTCGGAGTCATAATTCTCTTAAGTTTACGGAAAGTGAACTTGCGCAGGGGGGAACTGTTTTTAACCTATGTAATATGGTATTCCATCGGACGTTATTTCATCGAAGGATTGCGGACGGACAGTTTGATGCTGACGGAGTCACTGCGTATCGCACAAGTGATTTCGGTAGTGTTGATAGCTGTAGCCATTGCTTTAGTGGTCTATAGAAGGGTCCGCGGGCATGCAGACAAAAGATATTTAGATGCATAGGTAATATGTGAAAAGGGAGAGGGCATAGTGATAGTGGATTCGGTTAAAAAGGGACTTCTTTCAGGCTTGAATACAACCTGGTCTTTGGGGAAAGTGATATTTCCGGTTACTCTGATCGTCACTGTGCTTCAATATACGCCTGTATTGCCGTTCATCATCAACTTGATAGCGCCTTTGATGAATCTCATCGGTCTTCCAGGGGATGCTGCAATTCCGCTTGTATTAGGGAATTTCCTGAATTTATACGCAGCGATTGCAGGCATATTAACGCTTGATTTGACTGTGAAAGAAGTTTTTATCATCGCTATGATGCTATCTTTTTCACATAATTTATTGATCGAGTCAGGTGTGGCGATGAAAACCGGTGTCAAGCTGTGGGTCATCCTAACAGTACGGATCGGGCTTGCGCTTTTGTCCGCTGTCGTCATCAATCTTGTTTGGCAGGGCGGATCTGAAATGGCCCAAGGAACGGCTATCGGGGAGGCTGCAGAGATTAACGGAACGGGAGCAATCCTTTTGCATGGGGTCATCCAGGCCCTTTCAGGTATTGGCCAGCTGGCGGTCATCGTTATTCCGCTCATGGTTGCGGTTCAAATCATGAAGGATTTAAAGTGGCTGGAAGCCTTCTCGAAAGCCCTTGCCCCTTTCATGAAGGTCCTGGGGATGAAGCCGAATGCTTCCATGCCTTTCGTTACAGGCCTGACTCTCGGTTTGGCATATGGCGCAGGCGTGATGATTCAAGCGGCTAAAGAGGATAATGTTTCGAAGAAGGATATGACGATTGCATTCATCTTTTTAGTTGCCTGCCATGCTGTTGTAGAAGACACACTGATTTTTATTCCGCTGGGGATTCCGGTCTTGCCGCTGTTACTTATTCGGCTGCTCACTGCCATTGTTTTAACGATGGCCGTTGCGTATATATGGAATCGGACTGATAGGGTACAGAGAAAGGAAGCTGTATATGAACAGTAACATAACTACATTATTATTTGATCTTGATGGTACTTTGATCAATACAAATGAATTGATCATCGCCTCTTTTACAGAAACTTTAAACCACTTTTGTCCCGGAAAGTACAATCGGGAAGATATCATTCCATTTATCGGACCGACTTTGATCGATACGTTTTCTTCCATTGATCCAAAACGTGTGGATGAAATGATCGCATACTATCGGGAGCATAATTGGAGGAACCATGATTTGCTTGTCACACAATTTGACGGGGTGTTCGAAACCGTTCAAACGCTGAAGCAGAGCGGTTATAAATTGGCAGTCGTTACGACAAAGAAGCGCGATGTCGTCGAAAAGGGACTGCGTTTAAGCAAACTGGATCAGTTCTTTGAAGTGGTGGTCACACTGGATGAGGTGGAAAAGGCAAAGCCGGACCCAGAGCCTTTGGTAAAAGCTTTACATCAGCTCGGTTCGGTTCCTGAAGAAGCGATCATGATTGGCGACAGTTATCATGATATTATGGGCGGGAAAAATACAGGTACAAAAACGGCAGGGGTCTCCTGGTCCATTAAAGGCCGTGAATTCCTGGAAAGCTATCACCCTGATTATATGCTTGAGCAGATGGCGGATTTATTGAGTATCGTTGAGGTTGAAAAACTCACGGAGGCTAGAAAAAAATGAGACGCACGTCCCGCTATCCAGTTGAAGGGGCCAATTCACTATGGCATGTATATAAGACCGTTCCATTCTGGAAAGTCGTCAAGAATTTTGTGGTGATACAGCTAGCGCGTTACACGCCTTTTCTGGGCATGAAGAATTGGCTATACAGGACTTTTTTACATATGAAGGTCGGGAAGCATACTTCGTTTGCCTTGATGGTCATGCCGGATGTGATGTTTCCGGAAAAAATATCGGTCGGAATAAATACTGTCATTGGCTATAATACAACGATCCTTGCTCATGAATATTTGATTCATGAATATCGTTTAGGAGAAGTGGTCATTGGCGATGAAGTATTGATTGGCGCGAATTCGACCATTCTTCCAGGACTTTCAATTGGTAATGGAGCGATTGTCTCTGCGGGGACGCTTGTCCATAAGGATGTTCCGGAGGGAGCTTTCGTTGGCGGGAATCCAATGAAAATCATATATACCAAAGAGGAAATGCTTGAGAGAGAGCAGCAAACTTCCTTATGAAAAAAGGGACTTGCCCCTATATGCGGCAGGTCCTTTTTTAATGGCATTTTGGGTATAACGGAGTCAGTTCATTCTTTAGATGCTCTATCACTTCGTTGATTGATACATTTTCCTGGTTCACCGTCGCTTCATACGTTTCTTTTAAAATTTGAAAAAACCTTTCCTGTTCCTGTTTTTCCATATTGAGCTTGGCCTCCTATCATCTAGTAAAGATTTATGAAGAGGGAGCTGAACGACTTCAGCCCCGCATCTCATTTATCTATTCCGATTTCAATAAATCGGCAACCAATACGTACCGTTCCGGTGCACTACCAATATATGAAAACGGGTAGCAGGTTGTTACTGTAAGTGTGGCTTTAGGCTTGGGAACGATCACGGTACGGTCATCTGCATCGACGATACGGACCTTCCTCACTTTATATGTAAACGTACCTGCTTCTGTCTTGGCAATCAGCAAGTCACCCTCGCCGACTTCACCTAGATCTCTGAAAATTGTATCTCGATGACCGGATAAAACGGAATTATCCTTTTCACCGGGAAGGACGGATCCTGCATAATGACCGACGCCTTTTTCGAGCTCATCTTCGTCCGTTCCGTGATAAATCGGGAGTGTTGCTTCGATTTTTGGAATATATAGCTCACCCATCAAATCACCGGTTTCCGGTCGTTCTTCATATAGTTCAATGCCATCAGGATTATCTGCTTTCGTCTTCGGTTCGGGGAGCTTAGCCGTTGCTTCCGTCGTGTCAGGATTATTCCATTTATATAGGGCATAGCCTTTTAACAGCGTATAAGCGTTTGTCGTTGTAAAATAAAAACCTAAGGTCAAAAAGCATACAGCAGTGATAAGCAACGATTTTTTCTTATGCCTGGATTGCCTTTTTTTGCTCATCTTAATTAGTGAGTCTCGCTTTTCTAATTAATCCGAAAGCGATACCCATCAACACTAAACCGAATAAAGCACCGAATAAATAATTACCTGCCGTTTTAGGAAGCACTCCGCCTTTTTCCGTTTTATGCTCAGGTTTTGCCGGTTTCTTCTTTTCTTTTTTTACCTCAGCCACTTTAGAAATGACCTCATTGGACTGTTTCATGTCATTGCCGGTTTCTTTCACTAAATCGGAACCGATCATTTCACCGGTCAATGTAAAATCGAGCAGGAACTTGCCGTTTAAATCATAAATGGAAACTAGTAAACTAGCATTCGTCAATTCCTTAAGCTGGAATAATGCATCAAGGGAAAGGTTTGTCTTGACACCATCCTGAATTAAAGCGAATTTGAATTGAATTTGCAGCAAGCTTTGAAGATCATTATATATCGAAAGCAATTCTGCCACTTGTTCTGCAGATAATTCATCAATTGTTTCAAAATACTCTAGTTGATTCATCCTATCGGAGATCGCCATTAAACGAGATTCAAAAGAAGGGTCTTCGACGATAGGCAAAAGGTGGTTCATGAATCTGTCGAGCTCTTCGTCCGTAAGGCCGATCTCAGTAAAGAGACCATCCATTAAATCGCTGATCTCTTCTTCATCATATTCCATCTCTTCCTCATCATAATTCATTTCTAAATCGATGATATCCTCAATGTCGTAAATGAAATGGAAGGTATCGATGATGGAATCCCCCTCTTCCAGTTCGCCGTATTCCATTAGTAATTCAGTAAGTTCAGCTTCTGTCATTTCATATTGTTTAAGTAGATTCTGTAAGGTCTCAGGAGTGACGGCAGGTCCTAATGTTTCACGCAACTCTTCTGCCGATTTCAATTCATTCAATGTTAAGTCGTAATAGGATAAATACTCTTCCAATTCTTCTTGCGTCATTCTAACTTCAGAAAGGTATGCATTAAGCTCATCCTGGTTGATCTTAGTTGCCGCAAAACCCTTCGTTCCGCTTGAACCTAGTGAAAAAAGAACGATAAGTGCCACAAAAAACGAAAAATATTTCTTCATTCCCATATCCCCCTAAATTTATCTAATATTGCCAAACCCCTATGTATTATAAAACAGCTAAACCAAAAGGTACACATTAATAACAATGAATGGCTAAAGATAGGAGGAATCGTCTAGGGAAAAGGGCTTAAACCGATCATGAAGAATATCCAAGACCGACGTGGTATGGAAGGAATGGGATTAGGCATATTTTCCTTGACGTGAGGTGGGGGCGGGGGTAAACTATTAATAACTTCAACCTGCTACCATATTAGCGAACTAAAGTAATTTAATAGATTATTGCGATTATTTATATGATTATGTCATTTAATTTGATACTATTTTTATATGTTATCCGAAAATTGGATTTAAGCGTGAAAACCTTGGAAAGATAAAGGGATAAACACAAAATAGGGAATGGGTGCATCGGTTTTTGCCTATAGGCGGACCGATTGGATATAGATAGTAATCAATATTGCAAAAGGATGTGCAGTCGTGACAAAGCCATTTATGTTTGAAAAACCATTAGGCATGAGAGATACATTGCCGGTGCTGTATGAAACGAAAGTGTCGGCCAGAAATAAAATGAGTGATGAAATCAAGAAGTGGGGCTATCAATTTATTGAAACGCCAGCTTTGGAATATTATGAAACAATTGGCGAGGCTTCAGCAATATTGGATCAACAGTTGTTTAAACTTCTTGATTCCCAGGGGCATACGCTCGTACTCCGTCCCGAGATGACAGCGCCCATTGCACGGGTCGCAGCATCCAAGCTGCTAAAACAGCAAATTCCGCTTCGCCTGGCCTATTCCGCGAATGTATACCGGGCACAGCAGCGTGAAGGAGGCAGGCCGGCAGAATTCGAACAGATTGGCATTGAATGTATCGGAAATAAGTCAATAAGTGCCGATGCTGAAATGATTGCCCTGCTTGCGGATGCTCTAAAGGCTGCAGGGCTTCAGGAATTTAAAATTTCCATTGGACATATCGGATTTCTGCAAGAGTTTTTCTTGAGTATTCTAGGTACGGAAGAAAGGGCCTCTATATTAAGGAAGTTTTTGTATGAAAAAAATTATGTTGGTTATCGCGAGCATGTTAAATCACTGCCGCTTTCATCCATTGATAAACAACGGCTTATCGAATTTACCTCCTTACGTGGCAGTGAAGGAACCGTGGAAAAGGCGCTAGGGTTGGTTGAAAATAATAAAGGGCAAGATTCTTTGGCTGAACTGAAGGAATTGTCTGCGCAGCTAAAAGAATTTGACGTTGAACAATATGTGAGCTTCGACCTAACATTGGTCAGTCATATGAGTTATTACACGGGAACTTTATTTGAAGTGTATGCCGGACAAGTCGGTTCTCCAATCGGCAATGGCGGCCGGTATGATAATCTGCTTGAGAAGTTCGGCTGGAATGCTTCGGCCACAGGTTTTGCAATCCGGGTGGATCGTCTTGCAGAAGCTCTTGGGGAGCCGATTCAGCCTGTCGCGCCAGAATGTATTTTATTCAGTCCTGAACGAAGATTGGAAGCGATCGGTTTTGCAAGGGAAAAACGCTCCGTAGGGAAATTGGTAACGATTCAAGATATTACAGTCGTCCAAAATGTCGATGCTTTTACACGGACATTTTCTGAAGTTCATTTATTCGTGGGGAACGGGGGGAATGGAAAAGATGAATAATAGCTTTTTAACGATTGCCATGCCGAAAGGGAGAATATTTGAAGAAGCGGCAGAGCTATTAAGAAGGGCCGGTTTTCGTCTCCCTCCCGAGTTTGATGATTCCCGGAAATTGATCCTTGAGGTGGAAGAAGAGAATCTGCGGTTCATTTTAGCTAAACCGATGGATGTCGTAACCTATGTGGAACACGGCGTCGCTGACATTGGAATTGCAGGGAAGGATGTCATGCTTGAGGAAGAACGTGATGTCTATGAGTTACTTGATTTGAAAATCAGTGCCTGCTACTTGGCTGTAGCTGGACTGCCAGGTACGAAAATAAGTGACATCGCCCCCAAAATAGCCAGTAAATACCCGAATGTTGCTTCCAGTTATTTTCGCGAGCAGGGGGAGCAAGTCGAGATTATAAAGTTGAATGGGTCTATTGAGTTAGCACCGTTAATTGGTTTAGCTGAACGAATCGTCGATATCGTTTCAACCGGGCGGACATTGAAGGAAAACGGTCTTGTGGAATATGCGAAAATCGCCAATGTGACTTCGAGGCTGGTAGCAAACCCTGTCAGCTATCGAATTAAAGAAGCAAGGATTACCGAAATCGTGGAACGGCTAGCAGAAATTATTGAATAGTAAAGAATCGCTAATGAGGTGAAGGTATGAAAATAGAACGGTTTGCTGAAGGGATTTCCCTGAAACGCTCGGTTGAAGCAGGTACTGCCGATCAAAGAAAAGCGGTTCAGGATATTATTTATGATGTCAGGAAAAGCGGAAACGCGGCTTTACATACCTATACCGAACGTTTCGATGGTGTCAGTCCAGGGGAATTGCTTGTATCGGAGCTGGAAATGGAAGAAGCGACAGCGGCATTGACTGCTGAGCAGCTTGAGATTATTCAAGAAGCTGCGAATAATATCCGAATGTTTCACGAGAAACAAATTCGAAATTCATGGTTTACGACTGATGATACGGGAACGATGCTAGGACAAAAATTGACACCTCTTGATGCTGTAGGTGTTTATGTACCTGGAGGCACAGCGGCCTATCCTTCGTCAGTATTGATGAATGCACTTCCTGCGAAGGCCGCGGGGGTGGAACGGATCGTTATGGTATCTCCTCCAGGGAAAGATGGGAAATTATCGCCAGCGGTTTTGGCAGCCGCTAAAATTGCCGGAGTTAAGGAAATCTATAAAGTTGGCGGGGCCCAGGCCATAGCTGCCCTCGCTTATGGGACGGAAACAATTAAGAAAGTGGATAAAATAGTGGGTCCGGGAAATATATATGTGGCGTTAGCGAAGCGCGAAGTATTCGGGGATGTCGCCATTGATATGATAGCAGGTCCAAGTGAAATAGCGGTATTGGCGGACGAAACGGCCATCGCTGCAGAAGTAGCGGCAGACTTGTTATCACAGGCGGAGCATGATGCCCGGGCTTGCAGTGTTTTGGTCACGACTTCTACGTCTCTTGCAGAAGAAGTGGCAGCAGAAGTGACCAAGCAGGTGGCGTTGCTTCCACGTCATGATATTGCTGCAGCCTCGATAAGGGATTATGGAAGAATCGTTGTATGCGGGAATATGGCAGAAGCTGTTGAAGCGATTAATGAACTTGCACCGGAACATTTGGAAATTGTGACCAAGGATGCACTTGAAATCATGGCTAAAATCCGCCATGCCGGTGCAATCTTCATTGGCCGCTTTAGCTCGGAGCCCGTCGGGGATTACTTTGCAGGCCCCAATCATGTGTTGCCTACCAATGGAACCGCCCGTTTTTCCAGCCCGCTGAATGTGGATGATTTTCAAAAGAAATCGAGCATCATCATGTATAGTGAAACGGCCTTCCGCAAAAATGCAGAAAAAATCGCAGCATTTGCCCGAATGGAAGGATTGGAGGCCCATGCCCGTGCCATCGAATCACGTGGTGTGAATGAATCGGGAAAAGGTCCTGAATGATTAAATAAGTGAAATCGGTGATATAAAAACTTTAGACATGCATTTACATCTTAGGAAAAGGGGTCGTACCCCGTTGAGGAGGAGCTGTAATGGAACGTTTTGCTAGTGTGGAGCGAAAGACGAATGAAACGGAAATAAGTTTGAAGTTTGATGTGGATGGGGAAGGTAATTCCTCCATTAAGACCGGCGTTCCGTTTATGACGCATATGCTGGATTTGTTCACGAAACACGGGAAGTTTGATTTGACAGTAGATGCAAATGGGGATACGGACGTGGATGATCACCATACAACTGAAGATATTGGCATTTGCTTGGGTCAGACGTTATTGGAGGCCCTTGGAGACAAGCGCGGGATAAAGCGTTACGGAAATGCTTTCGTACCTATGGATGAAGCACTCGCCCAGGTTGTCATCGATTTAAGCAATCGTCCGCATCTTGAGTTCCGGGCTGAGTTTCCTTCGCAAAAGGTCGGTACTTTCGATACTGAACTGGTGCACGAGTTTCTTTGGAAATTCGCTCTTGAAGCCAGGATGAACCTTCATGTAGTCGTTCATTACGGTCACAACACACATCATATGATCGAAGCAATATTCAAAGCGCTTGGACGTGCATTGGATGAAGCTACGACAATCGATCCACGTGTCAAAGGCATCCCTTCGACGAAAGGAATGTTGTAAATGATCGGGATCGTCGATTATGGCATGGGGAATTTATTTTCTGTAAGTAAAGGGCTTGAGCGCCTTGGTGCCGGTTCATTCATTTCCGATGACCCAAAAGAACTTTCAAAGGCGAAAGGGATCATACTTCCCGGCGTTGGCTCTTTCAGGGATGCCATGAGTCTCTTGGAAAAACAAAAGCTGGATGAATTTCTACGGGGATATGTAGCGGATGGGGGGTATCTATTAGGCATCTGCCTTGGTATGCAGCTTCTCTTTGATGAAAGTGAGGAAAATGGACCGGCAAAAGGATTATCCCTCATCCCGGGAAAAGTCGTTCGTTTTAAGGGAGTGGATGCGAATGACCAGGTTTATAAAGTGCCGCACATGGGCTGGAATCGACTTGAATTCAAACACGCATCACCAGTGAATGAGGGGCTGGAAGAGGAACATGTTTATTTCGTCCATTCATACTACGTCGATACAGATGAATCATTCGTTACCGCTTCGGCGATGTATGATGTGGAAGTGCCGGCGATCGTCGGTAAAGGGAATGTATTCGGCATGCAGTTCCACCCGGAAAAAAGCGGGAATATGGGGATGTCACTCTTGAGAAATTATCTGTCATTAGTAGAAGGGAAGGAAGAAGCATGAGCAACTTTACTATTTACCCGGCGATTGATATGCGCGGAGGCAAATGCGTCCGCTTAATCCAGGGAGATTACAATCAGGAAACCGTTTATGGTGATTCCCCCTTCGATATGGCTAAAAGCTTTGCGGACCAAGGAGCCGGTTGGATACATATGGTCGACCTTGACGGAGCTAAAGAGGGAGTAAGAATCAATGATTCATACGTAATTAAAGCGGCAAGTGAGTTAGGCGCCCGCATTCAAATCGGCGGCGGCATCCGAACGGAACGGGATATAGCCCATTATCTGGATAATGGAGTGGAACGTGTCATTCTAGGCAGCTCGGCCGTTTCAGACCCTGATTTCACTAAAGATATGATTAGGAAATATGGAAGCCATATCGCTATCGGGATCGATGCGAAGGATGGCAAGGTTGCCACTCATGGCTGGCTTCAAACGTCTGGAACCCTTGCGGTAGATCTTGGCAAACTACTGGCCGATGCTGGTGCCGAGACCTTTATCGTGACTGATATCGCGACGGATGGCATGCTTTCAGGGCCGAATGTGAAAGGTATATTGGCCATGGCGGAGGCAACTGGTAAAAACGTGATTGCTTCAGGAGGCATTAGTTCACTCGAAGACCTTATCACCCTCAAGGAGTATGAAGCCCAAGGCATTGCAGGGGCTATCATTGGCAAGGCACTTTATACCAACCGCTTTACTGTAGAAGAAGCACTAGAAAAGGTGCGTGGTTAAATGCTCACTAAACGAATTATTCCATGTCTCGATGTAAAAGATGGGCGCGTAGTCAAGGGCATACAATTTGTTTCCCTTAGGGATGCTGGAGATCCGGTCGAACTTGCAGCCTTTTACGACCAAGAAGGTGCCGATGAGCTTGTCTTCCTGGATATTTCCGCATCACATGAAGGCAGGGAAACGATCGTCGACGTCGTTCAAGCGGTAGCGGGCAGCTTGGCAATCCCGTTCACGGTGGGCGGCGGCATTAATTCATTGGCGGATATGAAGAAGATCCTGCGGGCTGGTGCCGATAAAGTATCCTTAAATACAGCAGCCATCCTGCGTCCGGATTTAATTAATGAAGGTGCTGATTATTTTGGTTCCCAATGTATCGTGGTTGCCATAGACGCCCGATATGATGAAGGGCTTGGGTCTTGGCGGGTATATACCCACGGCGGCCGGAAACCGACTGAATGGGAAGTGACCGAGTGGGCGAAGGAAGCCGTATCCCGCGGTGCTGGGGAAATTTTATTGACAAGCATGGATTGTGACGGCGAGAAACAAGGGTTTAATATCGCTTTGACAAAAACGGTATCTGAAGCCGTTTCAGTTCCGGTCATCGCCTCTGGCGGGGCAGGCAACGCTGAACATTTCCAGGAAGCCTTCCAAGAAGGTAAAGCCGACGCAGCATTAGCGGCATCGATTTTTCATTATAAAGAAACATCCGTTAAAGAAGTCAAAGCGTTTCTCAAACAACAAGGAGTGGTTGTACGATGAATCTTGAAACTATTAAATACGATGAAAAAGGTTTGGTACCGGCAATAATTCAAGATGCAGGAACAGGCGAAGTGCTGACACTTGCTTACATGAATCAAGAATCTCTGCAATTGTCGATTGAAAAAGGGGAAACGGTTTTCTTCAGCCGTTCGCGCAATGAATTATGGCATAAAGGAGCAACCAGCGGCAATATCCAGAAAATCACCGAAATGAAGTATGACTGCGATCAAGATGCATTGGTCGTTCGGGTCGTGCCTGCAGGTCCTGCGTGCCATACTGGGGCAACAAGCTGTTTTAGCGAAACGATTTACCAAAATGGTGAAGCCGGACAAGACGTGAAGGCGGATGTGACTTTCTTGACGGAATTGGAAAGATTGATTGAAAAAAGAAAATCGGAAATGCCTGAAGGTTCATATACGACCTACCTATTCGATAAGGGCGTTGATAAGATCCTGAAGAAAGTCGGTGAAGAAGCGGCAGAAGTGATCATTGCTGCTAAGAACCGTGATGCAGAGGAACTTTCGATGGAAAGTGCCGATCTCCTCTATCACTTATTCGTTCTTCTTCAAGAGCAGGAGCTGCCTTTCCAAGCGGTACTTGATGTATTGAAGGCTAGACATGCCGATAAGGACGAACCGAAAGAAACCGAATGAATGTGATTGCCCTCCGTCAATAGGAGGGCTTTTGTGTGTATTTACGATGGCGAGCAGCGATCTTGAATCCCCATATGACAAGGAAAATGCTTCGATTTTTCTTGAAGAAAGCATGATGATTCCTGTTTTCCATTTTCTTGAATTGTTCGGCAAATTTTCTCCAATATGTTATAATACTATGGTTAATCAACTTGTAGATGGAGGATTACATGAGTAAAGACTCTAAATTTGGCCAACAGGCAAAAATTCTAACCTTTCACCCAACAGGTGAGTATTATTTCACCAAGGGTTTAAAAGCTTATCATAGACGGGAATTACCTAAATCAAAGAAATACCTGGAACGTGCGCTGGAACTTGAACCTGCTGAACCGATGATAGCTTGTCAATTGGCAATCACTTGCTCGGAAATCGGTGAATATAATTATTCAAACAACCTTTTGGAAAACATCTTGGATGTGATGGATCCCTATATGTCGGAATGTCATTACTTCCTGGCTAATAATTATGCCCACTTAGGCATGTTCAAGGAGGCTTATCGTCACGCCAGTGCTTATCTTGATAAAGAAGAAGACGGGGAGTTCAGCGATGACGCAGAGGATCTGCTTGAATTGATAACTTTTGAGTCGGATGAGTCAGAAGAAAATCCCTTTAAGCATGATGGGCTCATTACCAAACAGGAACAAGCCCGTGAGTACCTGGAATCAGGCAATTTCCCGAAAGCGATCGAAGTGCTGAAAGAAACGATTGCCGAGTACGAGGATTACTGGTCCGCTTATAATAACCTGGCACTTGCCTATTTCTATCTTGGTCAAGTGAATGAAGCTTTTGCAACACTTGATGAGGTATTGGAAAAAAGTCCGGGAAACCTGCATGCTCTTTGTAACCTTGTTGTATTTCATCATTATCAACAGGATGAGGCAAAGGTTGAAGAGCTCATACAGATGCTGGAGAAAATTAGGCCGATGCTATCCGAACATCGTTTCAAGCTTGGAGCGACCTTCGCTCTGATCGGAAATTATGATTCTGCATATAATTGGCTTAAAGGACTTCAAAAGCAAGGGTTCGAAGGAGATGGAACCTTCTACTATTGGCTTACCATTTCCGCTTACCACTTAGGCCACGAACAGGCTGCCAAAAAGGCATGGAAAAAGGTCGTGGAAATGAACCCGGAAAAGGAAGGCATGGAGCCTTGGGGAGATATGAATGCAACTTCAGATGGTTTTGAACATCATTTTCCTTCTATTATAAAAAGGCTGGAAAGTGAATTCATCGAAGAAAGGCTTTTTGCCATTTTCCTTCTGAAACATTCGGTTCATAAACAGAAGCTATTGAAAAACCAGGTCCTCAACCTAAACCAGAATTTCACTGAATTGGAACGTGATTATGCCGAACTTGTTCAAGGTCCTGCTAAAGATCGCCAATTAACACCGATTGATTTTGCCGATCGCACAGCTGAGTTATTATATCAGCATTTCCAACCGATTCAATTAAATGAAGCCGGGCTCTATTTAATGTGGTTTTCCGTTTTCATCGAAGCGGTGAAATCCGAGCAGAAGCTAAATAATCCTGCAGGATGGGCATCTGCGGTGGAGTATGTGTGGATTCAGCTTAAAAGTGAGAAGGCGAGCAAACAGGCAATCGCAGACAAACATTTCATTTCGGTGTCCACCTTATCGAAGTACGTGAAGTTGGTTCAAAACTTACTCGGATGAGCAGATATTTGGACGAAAAATTATTTGTTATATAGGATAATAGGTAGGGAACACTAACCGTAGTGAAGGTTCCATTTGTAATGGAATATGGAGGAGTGAAAACATGTCTGAAAAAATTTATGACGTTGTTATTATTGGAGCTGGTCCTGCAGGGATGACGGCGGCTGTCTATACATCACGTGCGAACCTTTCAACATTGATGTTAGAACGCGGAGTACCGGGCGGGCAAATGGCCAATACGGAGGAAGTTGAAAATTATCCTGGATTCGACACTATACTCGGACCTGAACTTTCAACGAAAATGTTTGACCATGCAAAGAAATTCGGTGCGGAGTATGCCTATGGGGATGTTAAGGAAATCATCGACGGTGAAGAGTATAAAACGATCAAAGCCGGTTCAAAGGAATTCAAAGCACGTTCAATCATCATTTCATCTGGTGCCGAATACAAGAAAATCGGCGTTCCTGGCGAAAAAGAATTGGGCGGCCGCGGTGTATCGTATTGTGCAGTTTGTGATGGTGCATTCTTCAAGCAAAAAGAACTGTTCGTTATCGGCGGCGGAGACTCTGCTGTTGAAGAGGGTGTGTACTTAACTCGCTTTGCTTCAAAAGTGACGATCGTTCACAGACGTGACGAACTTCGTGCTCAAAAGATTCTTCAAGATCGTGCATTTGCCAATGAGAAAATTAACTTCATCTGGAATCACACTTTGAAGGAAATCAATGAAAAAGGCGGCAAGGTCGGCGGTGTCACACTAGTTTCCACTGAAAACGGAGAAGAGACAGTGATGGACGCAGACGGTGTATTCATTTATATCGGAATGCTTCCGCTAACGAAACCATTTGAAAACTTGGGCATCTTGAACTCAACAGGCTATATTGAAACGAATGATCGGATGGAAACACGCGTACCTGGTATTTTCGCTGCAGGTGATGTTCGTGAAAAAACATTGCGCCAAATCGTTACTGCTACAGGCGATGGAAGCATTGCCGCCCAATCCGCTCAGCATTTTGTTGAGGAACTTCAAGAAAAATTGCAGCCAAAGGCTTGATATCACAAGAATATACAATCGTAATTCCGTTTTAACGATGTTGTAACATGCGTGAAATAATGATTCGGTATAGTAGGGGATAGAAGTTGACCCCCTTTAATTATAAACGTTTAAGGACACAGAATAAGTTTCTGTGTCTTTTTTTTGTTTTCCTGCTTTGAGACTATATCTTTAGTTCCAATTTTTAGGATGTTCCCAAGCGGTTTTTAATGTGAAGCAAGCCGTTCCTTTGCATTTAGGAAGCGAAAGTGGAGAAGAATAGGAGTTAAGCAGGATAAAGGCTTACCTATGTGATTCCTTGCGAATGAAGATTCCCCCAATGCAGGAAGTTTACTTTATTGTTTGCTCATTTTAAAAATAGTATAATGATAAGATATACTAAACATATATAAATCTTTCATAATGGTAAGAAGATGAAAAATACAACTTGTTTGAACTATTAGCATTTGTAAATCGCCAAATGGATATCTAGCGGCGGTTTAAGGATATAAACTGAATCTCTTCAACACGGGGGGTGAAGGTTTCTATAGTCGAGCAGAGCCAATCGAGGTGAAGAACGTGCAACGTGTCACAAACTGTGTATTGATCAGAGATAATCAAATCCTCTTATTGAAAAAGCCTAGACGCGGATGGTGGGTAGCTCCCGGCGGCAAGATGGAACCTGGGGAGTCTGTACGCGATGCTTGCATTAGGGAATATCGCGAAGAAACGGGCGTTTATTTAAAAAACCCTTCCATCAAAGGTATTTTCACCTTCATCATGAAGGACGGAGATAAAGTTTTATCAGAATGGATGATGTTCACTTTCTTTGCAACGGATTCCGATGGTGTAAATGTGGATGTTTGTGAAGAAGGGGAACTTAGCTGGCATCCGGTTGAAGATGTTAAAAAGCTGATGATGGCTGAAGGTGATTTTCACATCCTGGATTATATGGTTCATGGCAGTGGGATCATCTATGGAACCTTTACCTATACGCCAGAGTTCAAGCTGCTTTCTTACCGGTTGGATCCAGGTTAATTTTTAGATATAAAAAAGATTGCTATACATGGGGGCGGAGAAACTATGAGTACAGGGCAGATGAGTGAAACGCAATTGGTCATCATTACCGGAATGTCCGGAGCAGGCAAGACAGTGGCGGTTCAAAGTTTTGAAGACCTCGGCTTTTTTTGCGTCGATAATTTGCCGCCCACGCTGTTGCCAAAGTTTTTGGAGTTAATGAAGGACTCCGGGAATAAGATGAATAAAGTGGCTCTTGTCATGGATTTAAGGGGAAGGGAATTTTTTGATTCCTTATTTCTTGCACTGGATAATTTAACGGATGCAGCTGCAGTCTCACCAAGAATCCTTTTTCTTGAAGCGGATGATGATTCCTTGGTACGCAGATATAAGGAAACGAGAAGGACCCATCCCCTTGCTCCATTAGGCCGGCCATTGGAAGGCATTAAAATGGAACGGGAACTTTTGGACGAATTGAAGGGAAGGGCCCAGTTGATCTTTAATACTTCCCAACTGAAGCCGCGCGAATTGAGGGAGAAAATCGCTTCGGAGTTTTCTGCCGATAAAAGTGTCGGTTTTACAGTCAATGTCATGTCGTTCGGGTTCAAGCATGGTCTACCCATAGATGCCGACCTTGTGTTTGATGTACGGTTCCTGCCAAATCCATATTATATTGATCATATGAGGCCAAGGACTGGTTTGGAACAGGAAGTGTCGAGTTACGTTTTAAAATGGAGTGAGACGCAAAAATTCCTGGAAAAAGTAACCGATCTGCTCGCTTTCATGCTTCCATATTATAAACGTGAAGGGAAAGCACAGCTTGTTGTTGCGATTGGGTGTACAGGCGGTCAGCACCGTTCTGTAGCTTTGACGGAATATATTTCAAACCACTTCAAAAAGGATTACAGGGTTCAAGTATCACATCGCGATATCGAAAAAAGTAAGGGGAAAGCAGATGTTAGATAAAAAGAAACAGCCTAAGGTTGTGATCATCGGAGGGGGAACCGGCCTTCCTGTTTTGTTGAGAGGGTTAAAGAAGCATCCGGTGGATATAACGGCAATCGTAACGGTTGCTGATGATGGTGGAAGTTCAGGCCGCCTTCGCGAGGATATGGATATTCCCGCTCCGGGTGATATTCGTAACGTGCTGGCTGCGTTATCGGATGTAGAGCCCCTTGTTGAACAAATGTTTCAGCATCGCTTTCAGAGTAAAAATGAGTTGTCAGGGCATTCGCTTGGGAATTTGATACTGGCGGCAATGACTTCGCTGACCGGGGATTTCGTCCATGCGATCCAGGAAATGAGTAAATTCCTTAATGTCCGCGGTAAAGTGCTTCCGGCTGCCAACCAAAGTGTGGTTCTCCATGCAAAGATGGATGACGGAACGATTGTTACAGGAGAATCCAAGATTCCCTTCTCAGGAAAGAAAATAAAAAAAGTATTCCTGTCTCCTCGTCATATAAAGCCGCTTAGTGAAACTCTCCAGGAAATCAAGCAGGCAGATCTTATAGTCATAGGTCCAGGAAGCCTATATACTAGCATTCTGCCTAACTTACTTGTCCCTGGTTTAGGAGAAGAGGTAGCCCGTTCCAAGGCTAAGAAGGTGTACATTTGCAATTTGATGACACAAGCCGGCGAGACTCTGGATTATAGCGCGAGTGATCATATAAAAGCGATATATGACCATATGGGAAATGCATATATTGACAGGATACTTGTTAATAATGAGGAAATACCAACCGAGATTCAGCAGCGCTATCAAGCTGAATATGCAAAACCGGTCATGTATGATGTGGAAAGCTTAAAAATGATGGGTCTTGAAATCATACAAGAACGCATTTTCAGCTATGAAGGGAATGTAATACGCCATGATACGAAAAAAGTGGCGGATTTGCTTTATAATATGCTTGTAAATGAAACAAAAAGCCACATAGTACCGTAGATATAAGCGGGGACGGTTTTTTGATTGATAAAAATAGATTACCTGCGTTCGATTGGGGGTGAAATGGATGTCTTTTGCTTCAGAAACAAAAAAAGAGCTTACAACATTAGAGGGAAAGGATTGCTGCGGTAAAGCGGAATTGTGTGCGCTTATCCGGATGAACGGATCCCTTTCATTTTCTAATCGGAAGCTTGTTGTGGATATTCAAACTGAGAATGCTGCGATTGCCAGAAGGATTTATACGCTGCTGAAAAAAAGTTATGAGGTCCAGGTCGAGCTGTTGGTCCGTAAAAAGATGAAGCTTAAAAAGAACAATGTATATATTGTCAGGATGTCATCCGGAGGGCAGCGGGTTTTAACCGATTTGGAAATTTTAGGCGATGGCTTTGAAATTCTCCATGATATATCCGATACTATTGTTGGGAAGAAATGCTGTAAGCGTTCTTATCTAAGAGGTGCATTTCTTGCAGGGGGTTCGGTTAACAATCCGGAAACGTCTTCCTATCACCTTGAGATTTTCTCACTTTATAAAGAGCACAATGATGCCCTTTGTGAGCTAATGAATAAGTTTGGCTTGAAGGCCAAGACACTTGAACGCAAGAAGGGGTACATCATTTATTTGAAAGAAGCCGAAAAGATTGCCGAGTTTTTAAGTATAGTTGGCGCCCATTCAGCTTTATTAAGGTTCGAGGATGTACGGATTGTCCGTGATATGCGTAATTCAGTGAATCGGCTTGTGAATTGTGAAACAGCCAATTTGAACAAAACGATCGGGGCATCATTGCGCCAGGTTGAAAATATCCATTATATCGAGGATACGGTAGGACTTGGCATTTTACCGGATAAGCTTCGGGAAATTGCGGAGCTTAGGATAGCGTTTCAGGATATAACCTTAAAGGAACTTGGGGAAATGGTATCCGGGGGAACCATCAGTAAGTCCGGGATTAATCACCGATTGCGAAAGATTGATGAAATAGCTGACAGGCTCCGTGGGGGAGAGGCTATTGCTGCGAAAAAATAAAGCTAACAGGGGAGATCAAGATGGTGGAGAAACAAGTTGAGGTAAAATTGAAAACGGGTTTGCAAGCTCGGCCGGCGGCTCTTTTTGTACAAGAAGCTAACCGCTTTCATTCAGATGTTTTTCTTGAAAAAGAAGGAAAGAAAGTGAATGCAAAAAGTATAATGGGATTAATGAGCCTAGCCATCAGTTCTGGCGTGTCCGTGAAGTTAATCGTCGAAGGACGCGATGAAAAAGAAGCGTTAGAAGCATTGGAAGAGTTCGTTCAGCAAGAGGGTTAAAAAAGGGGATGCCTAAATGTGCATCCTTTTCTTTTATCATGAAAAAAGGCTCCGGAGGTCGCTTATGGCGATCTCCGGAGCCTTTCTTTTGTTGCAGGATTACTTAGAGTTTTTATCATCAAGAACGCTGCGCGTGATGACTTTGTCAATCAAGCCATATTCAAGAGCTCTTTCGGAAGTCATGAAGTTATCACGTTCCGTATCTCTTTGAAGGACTTCGATAGGTTGTCCTGTACGTTCTGCCAAGATTTGGTTCAGCTTATCTTTCAAGTGAAGGATACGGCGGGCAGCAATTTCAATTTCCGTAGCTTGACCTTGAGCTCCTCCAAGTGGTTGGTGAATCATGACTTCACTGTTTGGCAACGCATAACGTTTGCCTTTTTCGCCAGCGGCCAATAGGAAAGCACCCATGGAAGCGGCCATACCGATGCATACTGTCGATACATTAGGTTTGATATATTGCATGGTATCGTAAATGGCCATACCGGAAGTGATGCTTCCGCCAGGGCTGTTGATGTATAGAGTGATATCTTTTTCAGGATTTTCCGCTTCTAAAAATAGTAATTGAGCAACAATGGAGTTGGAAACATTATCGTCAATTGCACTTCCTAGCATAATGATCCGGTCTTTTAATAAACGGGAGTAAATATCGTAGGCACGCTCCCCACGACTTGTTTGTTCGATAACTGTAGGAATTAAATTCATGTTCATTTCCTCCTTCGATTAAGAGAATCATTTAAATTCTTTATGTATGTATGATACACTTTTTGGTCAATTTAGGTCAAACAAAACAAACCCTATTATGGATAATTTGTTCGACAATTTTCTGGCTAGGGCTCCTTCCTGATAGATTATTTTATATATTATGCCGCACAGGGATGAATTTCCACATTACCCATAATACCCAAATGATAAAGTTTTAAACCTGATAACCCTTGCAAAGGAGGGGATTCTATCATATAATGAAGTCTGTTGAAAAAATATTTTCTATTACGCCCTCGTAGTGCAACGGATAGAACGCAAGCCTCCGAAGCTTGAAATGCAGGTTCGATTCCTGCCGAGGGCATTACCAATCTTCTGCTTAATAAAGTGGGGGATTTTTTATTTGTAATTTTTAGGAGAGTTGAAATTTTTGCTGAATTTGCTTGTTTTCCGTAATATTCCATCGAATCCTGTAATGTCGGTCCTGTCTTGAAAATATTCGCCCACACTATTGAAAAATGGTGATTTTTCAATAAAAGTAGTTGTTAAATTTGCGTTTCTAACATATAGTATTTAAAACAAATAAACTATTCAGAAAAAAATCGTAAGCGTTTTCATGGGTTTTTGTGTAGAATTTTCTCCTGATAATGTAAAATGGAGTGGGGGAGGGATGAATCGATGAGTATGAATATGAAAGCAGGACTTTTTCAACAGCAAACATTAAAGATGGCAATGACCCAGGAGCTCATGCAAGCTATTACATTGCTGCAATACTCCTCGCAGGAGCTATCGGCTTTTTTAGAAAATAAAATGGTGGAGAACCCATTACTGTCCATAGATCAGCCAACATCTTCTTTATTTCAGCCAACTTTTGACCGCAAAAAAGGTAAACGGACTCTTAAAAATACGTATGATGCCAACTATTGGATTGAACAGATCAGTGAAGATACCATATCGCTTGAACAGCATATCATGTCCCAGGTGAATCACCAGCAGTTTTCCGGTGAGCAGCAAAAGGCAATGCTTCTATTAATTCATAACCTTGATGAAAACGGTTACTTAAGGACTCAGCTGGATGATATATGCATCCCAGGCATATCTCCGGCCGTTTTGGAAGAGAGTCTCTCGATTTTACAGGAACTCGAACCGCATGGTATTGGAGCGAGGAATCTTCAAGAGTGCCTTTTGCTTCAAGTGAAAGCAGAAGGGGAGAATCTTCTGGCAGAATCGATCATAGAAAACCATTTCCTCGATTTTGCTGAAAAGCGCTGGAAAGACCTAAGTAAGAAAATCGGTGTTACACTGAAGGAGATTCAAGAAGTCTTTGATTATGTCCAGACGTTGAACCCGCGTCCGGCATCACTCTTTTTTCAGGAAAAACCTTCTTATATAGTGCCGGATGTGGTCGTGGAAGTTCGGGATGGCATGCTGCTTGTCGGGAATTATGATGGTAACACACCCAATCTTAATGTGGATAAAGGATATTTAAACCGAATGAAGAGCCATAAGGATCAGGGAGTTCAGCGGTTTATCCAGGATAAGTGGCAGGAATACCAATGGATCTCCAGAGGAATCCAACAGAGAAAAGAAACGATATTGAAGGTTATTCAGTGCATCGTCGAAAAACAGCCGGCGTGCTTTCATCATGGCCTGAACTATTTGAAGCCGATGACGATGAAAGAAATCGCAGACGAACTTGGCATACATGAGTCCACAGTAAGCCGGGCGGTTAAAGGGAAGTACGTACAGACACCATTTGGCACGATAGAGATGCGGATATTTTTCACTACTTCTTTACAGTCGGTCGGCCTTGATGAGGATATGTCGGGCATGCAGGCGAAAAAGAGCCTCCAGGCAGCCATCAATGGGGAAAATAAACAAAAGCCGCTTTCGGATCAAGACTTGGCGGAACGGCTGAAAGAAGAGCATGGAATTATCCTGGCACGCCGAACCGTTGCCAAGTACCGGGAACAATTAGGGATCCCTTCTTCATCTAAACGAAAAAGATATGATTGAAAAGGATGAGTGGTTTTGGAATCGAATGCGTTTGTTTTATATAGTAGGGATAAATGCCCGTTATGTGATAAAGCCAAGCTGGTACTCGAAGAAGTGAAAGTGGAGTCAGGCATAGGCTATAAGGAAATCGATATCCATACCGATGATGATTTGCTTGAGAGATTCGGGCTGATGATCCCTGTCGTTGAATGGAAAGATGAAATCGTTCAGTTCGGAAACGTTGATAAATCAGCTCTAAATAGGCTTTTGGAAAAATAATTTTTCAAATCATTTGAAGAAACATTCCGTTCCTGCTAGAATAAAATATGTAGCAGGAATATTTTTTTGTTTTAAGTGGGACAGAAAATGACTACGCGGGACGTTAAATGTCCAACTTAACTTTTTAGGAGTTTTAAATATGCGTACATTACTCGAGGTACAAAGAAAATTATTGCCCGATTTCCTTATGGTTATGCAAAAAAGATATGATATCCTGCGTTATATCAAAATGATGCAGCCGGTTGGAAGGCGCAGTCTGTCCGTGAGCCTTAATTTGACAGAGCGGACGCTTAGAGGCGAGGTTGATTTTCTGAAAAGTCAGAACCTGGTTAACATCTTCAGCTCTGGCATGACGCTGACTGATGAAGGGATTGAAATCCTGGATAAGTTAGAAGGAATAATGCGTGAAGTAATGGGTATAGACATAATGGAAAAGCAATTGCAGGATTTGTTACAAGTGGATGAAGTCATAATTGTCTCAGGAAATTGTGATGAAACCCCATGGGTGAAAAAAGAATTGGGTAAAGCTTGTGCAAACCGTATGAAACGAGAATGGAACTCAAAGAATATCATTGCGGTTACTGGCGGATCGACAATGGCCGAAGTGGCTAATTCGTTGTCACCTGATGAAGCATCCAGGAAATTGACATTTGTCCCAGCCCGCGGGGGAATTGGTGAAGCGGTGCAGAATCAGGCCAATACGATTGTCGAAAAAATGGCACAGAAGGCACAAGCCTCATACAGAGTGTTATATGTACCCGATCAATTAAGCGGTGAGGTTTATGCATCATTTCAGAAGGAACCTGCAATTAAAGAAGTGATTTCCCAAATCAAGTCTGCCGATATGATCATTCATGGAATCGGTGATGCCATGGCGATGGCAGAGAGAAGAAATTCTTCGCCAGAAATGTTAAAGAAGCTGTTAGATGGAAATGCTGTAGGAGAGGCATTCGGTTATTATTACGATGAAAACGGCAAAGTTGTTCATAAAGTTTTGACAGTCGGCATCCAGTTAGATGATCTTAGCCCTGAAAAGCGAGTGATAACTGTGGCAGGTGGCAAAACTAAAGCAAAGGCTATCCGTTCCTACATGAAAGGCGCACCTTCATCAACCGTTTTGATCACGGATGAAGCTGCGGCACAAGAGTTAATTCAGGGGAATTACACCCCTTAATATATTTGCGAACTTAAAAGGAGGAATTTTTCATGGCAGTAAAAGTTGGTATTAATGGTTTTGGACGTATTGGACGTAATGTATTTCGTGCAGCATTGAGTAATCCTGGGGTAGAGATCGTTGCTATTAACGACTTAACGGATGCTAATATGTTAGCGCACCTTCTTCAATACGATACAATTCATGGATCTCTTAATGAAAAAGTAGCAGTTGATGGGGATTACCTTGTTGTTGATGGTCACAAAGTAAAAGTATTGGCTGAACGTGATCCTGCACAATTAGCATGGGGTGAACTGGGAGTAGAAGTAGTTGTGGAATCTACAGGACGTTTCACAAAACGTGCGGATGCAGCTAAGCATTTAGAAGCTGGCGCGAAAAAAGTAATCATCTCTGCTCCTGCATCTGATGAAGATATCACGATCGTCATGGGTGTAAACGAAGACAAATATGATGCAGCAAACCACCATGTAATCTCTAATGCTTCTTGTACAACGAACTGTTTAGCTCCATTTGCTAAAGTGCTTCATGAACAATTCGGAATCAAACGCGGTATGATGACTACTGTTCACTCTTATACAAATGATCAGCAAATCCTTGATTTGCCTCATAAAGATTACCGTCGTGCACGTGCAGCTGCAGAGAATATCATTCCTACAACAACTGGGGCAGCAAAAGCTGTTGCACTTGTCCTTCCTGAACTTAAAGGGAAATTGAATGGTATGGCAATGCGCGTACCTACTCCAAACGTATCTGTTGTCGACCTTGTTGCAGAACTTGAAAAAGACACAACGGTTGAAGAAGTTAATGCAGCATTCAAAAAGGCTTCTGAAGGTGAATTAAAAGGAATCCTTGAGTACAGCGAACTTCCGCTAGTATCAACTGACTATAACGGTAACCCATCATCATCTACAATCGATGCCCTTTCCACGATGGTAATGGAAGGAAACATGGTTAAAGTATTATCTTGGTATGATAATGAAACAGGATATTCAAGCCGTGTTGTTGATTTGATCGACTATTTGGCTAAAAAAGGATTGTAATTAGAATAATAAAAAACCTCACCAAGGTGAGGTTTTTTTTATCACAGCCCTAAAAAAACTTGGCAGAAGATGATATTATTAGTAAGTCATTAATCAGTCAAGCGTTTACATTTCTTGTTTTTGGATAATTTCCTGGAAACCGACTATAATGAAAAAGAGAAAAGGGGAGTTGGGAAATTTACCCTCTCCCTTTTTGGCTAAAAGAATCAAAAATATGATAACAATATCTAAGGAGGTTCTTGGATTATGAATAAAAAGTCGATTAAAGATATTGAATTAAAGGGGAAACGCGTATTTTGCCGTGTTGATTTCAACGTTCCAATGCAGGACGGAAAGATTTCGGATGATACGAGAATCAAGGCTGCACTGCCGACGATTTCCTATTTGACAGAACAAGGCGCAAAAGTCATCTTAGCCAGCCATCTTGGCCGTCCTAAAGGACAAGTCGTAGAAGAATTGCGTTTAGCACCTGTTGCGGAAAGACTAAGCGAACTTAGCGGCAAAGATGTGCAAAAGGCTGAAGAAGCATACGGCGAGACCGTTCAATCAATCATTGAAAACATGCAAAATGGCGAGATCCTGTTGTTGGAAAACGTTCGTTTCTATCCAGGAGAAGAGAAGAACGATCAAGAATTGGCGAAATCATTTGCGGCACTGGCTGATGTTTATGTTAACGATGCATTCGGAGCTGCGCACCGTGCACATGCTTCAACTGAAGGAATAGCTCACCATCTCCCGGCCGTTGCTGGATTGCTGATGGAAAAAGAGCTTTCTGTACTTGGAAAAGCCCTATCCAACCCAGAACGTCCTTTTACAGCTATAATTGGCGGAGCAAAAGTAAAGGATAAGATAGGCGTTATCGAAAACCTTTTGGAAAAGGTCGATCACTTGATCATCGGTGGTGGATTGGGTTACACATTCATTAAAGCGCAAGGTCATGAAATCGGTAATTCATTACTGGAAGAAGACAAAATAGAATTAGCCAAATCTTTCATCGAAAGTGCAAAAGAAAAAGGCGTAAAACTTCATTTGCCTATCGATGCAGTCGTAACTGCTGAATTTTCACCTGATGCAGAGACGGATAATGTCGATATCGATGCTATTCCAAATGATAAAATGGCTCTTGATATCGGACCAAAAACAAGTGAATTATTTGCGGATGTAATCAAAAGTTCCAAGCTTGTCATTTGGAATGGACCAATGGGTGTATTCGAGTTCGATAAATTTGCGAATGGAACGAGAACCGTTGCTCAAGCCTTGGCGGAAGCAAATGATACGTACAGCATTGTTGGCGGAGGGGATTCGGCCGCAGCTGCAGAAAAGTTTGGCCTGGCAGAAAAGATGTCCCATATTTCAACTGGCGGCGGTGCATCTCTTGAGTTCATGGAAGGCAAAGAGTTGCCTGGCGTTGTAGCCTTGAACGATAAATAAGATTAAACCGTTACATATTTCAACATTAGAAGGGATGAGAAACCAAATGCGTAAACCGATTATTGCAGGAAACTGGAAAATGAATAAAACACTATCTGAAGCGACAGCCTTTTTAGAAGAAGTGAGCAATTTGATTCCTAAGCAAGATGTAATCGATACGGTTGTATGTGCTCCAGCTTTATTTTTGGATCAGCTCGTTCAAGCAGCAAAAGGAACCGATGTGAAAATCGGGGCACAGAACATGCACTTTGAAGAAAGCGGTGCTTTCACAGGAGAAATCAGCCCAATCGCATTGGCTGATCTTGGGGTATCCTACGTTATACTTGGTCATTCTGAGCGCAGGGAAATGTTCAACGAAACGGATGAAGCCGTTAATAAAAAAGCTCATGCCGCTTTTGCCCACCAGTTGACCCCGATCGTTTGCTGCGGTGAAACACTTGAGCAAAGGGAAGCTGGCGAAACGAATGATTTCGTAGGCAGCCAGATTGAAAAAGGCCTAGCAGGATTATCTGACGATCAATTGAAACAAGCCGTTATTGCTTATGAGCCGATTTGGGCGATTGGAACAGGAAAATCGTCATCTGCTCAAGATGCTAATGAAGTTTGTGCGCATATCCGCTCAGTTGTTGCCGACAAATTTTCAAATGAAGCAGCTGCAGTCATCCGCATTCAGTACGGTGGCAGTGTAAAACCTGAGAATATTAAAGAGTACATGGCACAACCTGATATAGACGGTGCATTGGTTGGCGGTGCTAGTTTGAAATCCGATTCATTTTTACAATTGCTGGAGGCTGGTCACTATGAGTAAGTCGCCTGTGGCACTTATCATCTTAGACGGTTTTGGCTGCCGTAACGAAGAAAAGGGTAATGCTGTTTTTCATGCGAAAAAACCGAACTTTGACCGATATTGGGAACAGTATCCGCACTCCCATTTAACTGCAAGCGGGGAAGCGGTCGGCTTGCCTGCCGGTCAAATGGGGAACTCGGAAGTGGGCCATCTGAATATCGGGGCAGGACGGATCGTTTATCAAAGCCTGACCCGTGTGAACCTGGCAATACGTGAAGGTGAGTTTGCACAAAACCCAACTTTGGTCGATGCCATGAGCCATACCAAGAAAAAAGGCACGGACCTTCATCTTTTCGGTCTTCTTTCAGATGGCGGCGTGCATAGTCATATTGATCATATGTATGCCCTTTTGAAATTGGCCGCTAAAGAAGGAGTTAAAAATGTATATGTACATGCATTTTTAGATGGCCGTGATGTCGGACCGAAAACGGCACAGGGTTATATTAAGGAAGCGGAAGCGAAAATGAAGGAAATCGGTGTTGGTCAGTTTGCGACCATTTCCGGAAGATATTATTCGATGGACCGTGATAAGCGCTGGGAGCGTGTGGAGAAATCCTACCGTTCGATGGTGTATGGTGATGGCCCTGCTTATTCTTCTGCGATGGAATGTGTCGAGGATTCGTATGAACATGGAATTTTCGACGAGTTCGTGATACCTTCAGTCATAACGGCGGAAGACGGTAAACCGGTGGCAACGATTAAAGATGATGATGCCGTAATCTTTTATAACTTCCGTCCAGACCGGGCGATCCAGATTTCCAATACGTTCACGAATGAGGATTTTCGTTCATTTGACCGCGGTCCTGGACATCCGAAGCATCTCCATTTTGTCTGCTTGACACATTTTTCAGAAACAGTTGACGGATATGTTGCATTTAATCCGACAAATCTTGATAATACATTAGGGGAAGTACTTTCCCAAAACCAGCTTACCCAGCTTCGCATCGCTGAAACTGAAAAATATCCGCATGTGACGTTTTTCATGAGCGGCGGACGTGAAGAGAAGTTTCCTGGTGAAGAGAGGATTTTAATTAATTCTCCGAAAGTCGCTACATATGATTTACAACCGGAAATGAGTGCTTATGAAGTGACGGATGCATTGGTGGAACAAATTGAGGCTGACCGTTTTGATGCCATTCTCTTGAATTTTGCCAACCCGGACATGGTTGGTCATTCAGGAATGCTTGAGCCTACCATTAAAGCGATTGAAACAGTGGATGAATGCCTAGGCAGGATTGTCGATTTAATCGTCTCAAAAGGCGGTACAGCGATCATCACCGCTGACCATGGGAATGCTGACGAAGTGGTAACGCTAGAAGGCAACCCGATGACAGCCCATACTACGAATCCCGTTCCTGTCATTATCACTAAAAATAAGGTAACATTAAGAACAGGTGGTATCTTAGGCGATTTAGCTCCAACGATGCTTGATTTGCTTGGAGTCGAAAAACCTGTTGAAATGACAGGGAAATCCCTATTATCTAAATAAAATTGTGAATAGGAAAAGGAGAGATTTATAATGCCGTACATCGAACATGTATATGCACGCGAAGTGCTAGATTCACGTGGTAACCCAACAATAGAAGTAGAAATCCAAACAGAGTCCGGATACTTCGGACGTGCAATCGTACCATCAGGTGCTTCAACAGGAGAACACGAAGCGGTTGAGCTTCGTGACGGGGATAAATCTCGCTACCTGGGTAAAGGGGTACAAAAAGCAGTCGATAATGTAAATGATATCATTGCTGAAGCTGTCATCGGTTTGGATGTAACGAACCAAGCAGGCCTTGACCTTACTATGATTGAATTGGATGGCACTGAAAACAAAGGAAACTTGGGAGCTAATGCAATCCTTGGCGTATCAATGGCTGCTGCCCATGCCGCTGCGGAATTTTCTGGATTACCATTGTATCGTTACCTTGGTGGGTTCAATGCGAAACAACTTCCGACTCCAATGATGAATATCATTAACGGCGGATCACATGCCGATAACAATGTTGACTTCCAGGAATTCATGATCCTGCCTGTAGGAGCTCCTAGCTTCAAAGAAGCAGTTCGTATGGGTGCAGAAGTATTCCATGCCTTGAAATCTGTCCTTTCTGCCAAAGGCTTGAATACGGCAGTCGGCGATGAAGGCGGCTTTGCGCCAAACCTTGGTTCAAACCGTGAAGCGCTTCAAGTCATCATCGAGGCAATTGAAAAAGCTGGCTACAAAGCAGGCGAAGATATCTACCTTGGCATGGACGTGGCTTCATCTGAATTCTATAACAAAGAAACAGGCAAATATGATCTTGCAGGCGAAGGCCGCAATGGTGTTACATCCGAAGAAATGGTTGCTTTCTATGAAGAGCTAGTGAATGAATTCCCTATTATCTCCATCGAAGACGGCCTGGATGAAAATGACTGGGATGGCCACAAGCTTCTAACGGAACGCATCGGTTCTAAAGTTCAGCTTGTTGGTGACGATCTTTTCGTAACGAACACGAAAAAATTGGCTGAAGGCATCGAAAAAGGCATCGGTAACTCCATCCTGATCAAAGTGAACCAAATTGGTACACTGACTGAAACGTTTGATGCAATCGAAATGGCTAAACGCGCAGGCTACACTGCAGTCGTTTCCCACCGTTCAGGTGAAACGGAAGATGCAACGATCGCTGATATCGCCGTTGCAACAAACGCAGGACAAATCAAAACCGGTTCCATGTCCCGTACGGACCGTATCGCTAAATACAACCAACTTCTTCGCATCGAAGACCAGCTTGGTGACTTGGCTGTATATGGCGGCTTGAAATCTTTCTATAACTTGAAGAAGTAATCTTACAGAAATTTTCCCTCCTATTCAATCTGGCCATCCACATTGAATAGGAGGTTTTTTATGCCCAGAAACCAGTCACTGCTTCCAGCTTGAAAGGATTTAATCAAACGTTTGATTAATAAAAAAAAGGTGCCGCATCCGGGCACCTTTTCTCATTTATCCGATACAGCTTCCACTGGTACGGCATTATAGTATTCTTCTAATGTAATCTTCGCTTCAAAGATTTCAGTTGCGGCATCGACACCAACATAGCGAATATGCCATGGTTCGTATTTATAACCCGTGATGTTTTCCTTGCCTTCAGGGTAACGGATGATAAATCCGTATTCATGTGCATGTTCAGCAAGCCAGGCCGCTTCATTCGTATCACCGAAGCAGTCTTGGGCAGCGCATGCCCCATCGTGGGTCGTGACATCAATCGCCAGGCCCGTTTCATGCTCGCTTGTCCCAGGCATTGCACTGTAGGTTTTCGCTTTTTCTTCCCCGTCCTTAGCCACATAGTTATTAAAGACCGTGATTTGTGTTTGGTGTGAGCGGTAAGCGGAAACGCCGGCAAAGTGCATATTGTCTTTTTCGGCAGCTTGGAACATTAATTCAAGAGCCTTTCCCGCTTCTTCGCGCATCATTCTTTTTTCGATTTTATCTTCAAAGATGAAATCCACATTTGGGTAGATAAGGTCAGCAGGTTTGTAATCTTCAGGCAGGCTGTATTGTTTATTGACAAGTACAGGTATGCTTTCCGGATCGGCTAACGTCTGAAGGCCAGCCTGTGCGGGTGTAGCCGCTTCATCAACCTCCACCTGGCGCTGGGCCGATTCTTTTGAGTCATTATTCTTGTCGGTCTCAGTCTCCTTCTCAGTCTCCTGGGAGCTCGGCTGTTCTTCTTTTTGCTCTTTTTCATGCTCGCTTGTCAGGTCGGATGAACAGCCAGCCATCAGAATGAAAGATGATAGAGCGGTTGCTGCAAATATAGGTTTTAACATATGAAAGGCCCCTTGCTTTTAATATAAGATTTCCAATAAAAGTAGTTTTGAAAAATTATCGTGATAAGTAATCCCTAGTTAATTCACTTTGATATTTATCAAGAAATAAGCCAATCCAGACGACCATCAATAAAAATGGATAATCGTTACGGATTGCGGTTTCCACGACGGGATCAGACCAAAAGCTCGAAAGGAAACCAGAGGACATCCTGATTGTCTCGAATGTGACAAGGGCGTGAAGCGATAACCAAAGAATCGTAAGGGTATTGGTCCCGAATCCAATGACCGCCGCTATGACGCTCAGCAAGGCGGCTGCTGCCCCGATCAGGAGGACATTGAAGCTTGATTGGAAAAAGTCGATACCGCTATTGGAAAGTCCATTATAAATAATAGCAGTAAAATAAACGGTTGTCGTGATATATGCAGCAAATAATAAGTATCGATTTCCGTGATACTTTGCCAGCAGCAATAAAAGCGGTGATAGGATGATTAATAGGACGCTGATGAAATTGCTTCCGCCTGTCCATAAAGAATAGCCGGCAACCGCCGAGAATAGGATGGTCAGGAGATCAAGAATCCGTAGTATGGACTTAAACATGTTGACACCTCTTTCTCTATTTATGCAAATTATCTCAAACTTTGATTCAAAAAGAAATAAATGACGATGGGTTTTTAGGAATTCTTACCATCATAGTATAACAAAGATTGTGGATATTTATTGGGTGTGGTAAAGTTAAAGTAATTGTTTATTGGTTCTTCAGGAGGTGTAATTGCATGCATGCATTTCTCATAACGCTTTTAGTGATTGTCAGTATCGCCCTCATTGTGACGGTATTGCTTCAATCAGGTAAGAGTGCAGGTTTATCAGGTGCGATTGCCGGCGGTGCTGAGCAGTTATTCGGAAAGCAAAAGGCACGCGGTTTGGACCTGGTTTTACATCGTGCGACAATAGTATTGGCGATTCTATTCTTTGCTTTAACTTTACTTGTTGCATACTTTGATGTGTAATGGATCAAAAATGAGTCTAGCTAAATAGCTAGGCTTTTTTCTTTGCACAATAGTTGCATGAATAGATATAGTGATTTTAGTACTTAATTATAGGATAGGGATTTTTAAAAATTCTATTTACTGATAAAGGAGTTCAAGGTCATGAAAATCAAGCTGCAGCAGCCCTTTACTTTTGAAGGCGGAAAAAGGGCTGTCTTACTTTTACATGGATTCACGGGGAATTCAGCGGATGTACGGATGCTGGGCCGTTACTTGGAGAAACAGGGGTACACCTGCCATGCCCCGCACTATGAAGGGCATGGCGTTCCCCCAGAGGAGCTGGTGAAAACAGGTCCGGAAGATTGGTGGAAAGATGTCATGATGGGCTACGATTTCCTGAAAAGCAAAGGCCATGAAGAAATTGCTGTTGCCGGACTCTCATTAGGAGGCGTATTTTCTCTTAAATTAGGTTACACTGTACCTATAAAGGGTATCGTATCAATGTGTGCGCCTATGTATATCAAAAGTGAAGAAATGATGTTTAAAGGAGTATTGGAGTACGCCAGAGAATTTAAGAAGTATGAAGGAAAAACTCAAGAGCAAATAGAGCTTGAAATGGACCTCCTTGCCGATAAACCGATGAATACATTGAAAGCCCTTCAGGAATTGATAACGGATGTACGGGAGCACGTCGATCTTATTTACGCTCCGACATTTGTCGTGCAGGGCCGGCATGATGATGTTATCAATCCAAAAAGTGCCGATATTATTATTGATTCCATTGAATCACCGGTCAAAAAAATCAAGTGGTATGAAGAATCCGGTCATGTCATAACCCTTGATAAAGAAAAAGACGAGCTGCATGAAGATGTATTGGAATTTTTAGAAAGTCTGGATTGGTCCGAATAACAAAAATATACCCTGAATAGGAGGGTTTTCATGGAAGATAACATTCAAGAACATATTAATAAGCTTCTGACATATATGACGGATGAAGCGTATAAGCCGTTAACGGTACAAGAACTGGAAGAGGCTTTGAAAATCGAAGACTCGGCAGATTTCAAGAATTTCGTTAAGGCTTTAGTAAAGATGGAAGAAAAGGGATTGGTGGTCAGAACGAGGAGCAATCGTTACGGCCTGCCGCAAAAAATGAATTTGTTCCGCGGTAAATTAACGGGGCACGCAAAGGGGTTTGCCTTTGTCACACCTGAAGACAACCCGGGAATGGATGATATTTTCATTCCGCCAAATGAAACGGGCACAGCGATGCATGGAGATGTCGTCATGGTACGGGTATCTTCGGAAACATCGGGCTCAAGGCAAGAAGGCACGGTCATCAGAATACTTGAACGCGGAATTACACAAGTGGTCGGTACATACTCCGAAAGTAAAAGTTTTGGTTTCGTCATCCCTGATGATAAAAAGATCGCAAACGATATCTTCATTCCACAGCATGCTTCACATGGAGCGGTAGAGGGACATAAGGTTGTCGTCAAGCTTACTTCTTATCCTGAAGGACGCATAAGTGCCGAAGGTGAAGTCATTGAGATTCTTGGCCATAAAAATGATCCTGGTGTGGATATTCTTTCCGTGATCCATAAGTATGGTTTGCCGATGGAGTTCCCGGATGACGTCATGGAGCAGGCCAATGCCGTTTCCGATACCATTCAGGAAAGTGAAATTGGCAACCGCAGGGACTTGCGTAATGATGTTTTGGTCACGATTGATGGAGCGGATGCAAAGGATCTGGATGATGCCGTCACTGTTTCCAAGCTTGAAAATGGCAATTACAAGCTGGGCGTTCATATTGCTGATGTCAGTCATTACGTGAAGGAAGGTTCTCCAATCGATAAGGAAGCCCTGGAAAGAGGGACGAGCGTGTATTTGGTGGACAGGGTCATCCCGATGATCCCGCATCGTTTATCGAATGGCATTTGTTCCTTGAACCCACAAGTCGATCGTTTTACACTCTCATGTGAAATGGAAATCACGCCGGATGGCAAAGTCGTCAACCATGATATTTTTGAAAGTGTCATTAAGACGACGGAACGTATGACATATGGCAATGTGAACAAAATCCTTGTCGATAAAGATGAAGAACAGCTTGAACGCTATGAAGCGTTGGTGCCGATGTTCCAGGACATGGAGAAGCTAGCGGCCATCCTTCGCAAGAACCGGATGAACCGCGGTGCGATCGACTTTGATTTCAATGAAGCAAGAGTCATCGTTGATGAAGAGGGCCATCCGACTGATGTGGTTTTACGTGAAAGGTCGGTTGCGGAAAAGCTGATTGAAGAGTTCATGCTTGCAGCTAATGAAACCGTTGCTGAGCATTTCCACCGTCTTGACCTACCGTTCATTTACCGTATTCATGAAGATCCAAAGCCGGAAAAACTGCAGCGTTTCTTTGAATTCATTACGAACTTCGGATACATTGTAAGGGGATCGGCCAATGACGTCCATCCTAAGGCGTTACAGGAAATCATTGAGGCGGTTGCCGGTAAGCCGGAAGAAACGGTCATATCCACCGTCATGCTTCGTTCCATGCAACAGGCGAAATATGATCCGGAGAGCTTAGGCCACTTTGGTTTATCTGCTGAGTTTTATACACATTTCACATCGCCGATTCGCCGTTACCCGGATTTGATCGTGCACAGGCTGATCAGGACCTACTTGGTGGAAGGTAAAATGGATGAAGCTACGAAGGAGAAATGGAATGCCAATTTACCTGAGATTGCCGATCATACATCGAAACGCGAACGTCGCTCAGTCGATGCCGAGCGGGAAACGGATGATCTGAAGAAAGCGGAATACATGCTGGATAAAATCGGCGAAGAATATACCGGGATAATTGGTTCAGTCACGAATTTCGGGATGTTCGTCGAGCTGCCGAACACGATTGAAGGACTTGTCCATGTCAGCTTCATGACGGATGATTATTATCGCTTCGATGAGCGTCAGCTAGCAATGATCGGGGAACGTACCGGTAATGTGTTCCGGATTGGCGATGAAATCGACGTTCGTGTTTCCAACGTCAATAAAGAGGAACGCGCCATCGATTTTGAAATTATCGGCATGAAGGTAAGCCGTCCGCGTCCATCCGGCGAGAAGAAAATATTCAAAGCCAATTCAGGTGAACGCAAACGCGGCCGAGGCGGCAATGGAGGACGTAATGAAGGAAAAGGCGGCGGCCGTAATGGAGATTCGCCTTCTACTGGAAGAAAACCGAAAAAGAAGAAAAAATTCTTTGAAAATGCGCCAGCTGCCAAGCGCAAGAGAAAACCTAAAAAGAGATAAAGATTGAGGCGGGGGGATGATTCTTTCATCCTCTTGCCGCGATTGGATGTAAAAAGGGGAGAGTTAGATGCCAAAAGGCTCAGGTAAACAATTAGCACAAAATAAAAAAGCATATCATGATTTCTTTATTGAACAAACGTTTGAAGCGGGAATCGTTTTAAAAGGGACCGAAATCAAAGCAATCCGTGCGGCACGAGTGAATTTGAAGGATGCCTTCGCTAAAATAGAAAATGGTGAAGTTTATCTTCATAATATGCATGTCAGCCCTTATGAGCAGGGAAACCAGTTTAACCATGATCCGTTACGGACACGGAAGCTTCTTTTGCATAAGAAAGAAATCAGTAAACTAATCGGGGAAACAAAGGTAACAGGTTACACCATCGTCCCGTTGAAAATGTATTTAAAGAATGGCTTTGCCAAAGTTTTAATCGGACTTGGAAAAGGGAAGAAACAATATGACAAGCGTGATGACCTGAAGAAGAAGGAAGCGAAGCGTGATATTGAACGTGCTTTCCGTGATCGTCAGAAGATGTAGAACTGCCAAGACCTTACAATTGATTTTTTGAACCAATCTGTTATAATTAATCCTGTACCGATGACAATTGAATATCAGCCAACTTGCTGACTATTCTTCTCTCGTACGCTCCATTTATATCATGGGGACGTTACGGATTCGACAGGGATAGTTCGAGCTTAAGTTGCGAGTCGAGGGGATCGGCCTCGTTAAAACGTCAACGCCTATAACTGGCAAACAAAACAACAACCTAGCTTTCGCTGCTTAATAACAGTCGATAGCTGTTCCTCCCTCCATGGCCCACGTGGTAGGGTAAGGGACTCACTCTAAGTGGGATACGCCGGAATCCACCGTCTGAGGATGAAGGAAGAGACCAATCAGACTAGCTGCTCTGCCGCCTGTCGATAGGCTAATGAGTTCGCGAAATGCGAATATATCGACTACACTCGTAGAAGCTTAAGTGCCGTTATGTCTGGACGTGGGTTCGACTCCCACCGTCTCCACCAATACATATATTGGTGGTTTTTTATTTGGTTTTTTTTCGTCGTTTTTGTCGAAAAATCGATAAATCGTATAATTCGCAGATATATCAGGATTTTTCGTTGATATATCTCCAATTTCGAAGATATATTCCCGATTTCGCAGATAAACTGTACAATTTCCATCATTTGCTGTAGAATCCTTTTGAAGAAAATAGGATTGGAGCGATGAAATTGATTGTAAAAAAACGAAAAGTTCCTCTTGCCGTCCGCAAATTACGTGCATTAGCGTGCAGGCTTCCTCCGAATCACCCTAAAGTTCCCTTAATCATGAACGATCTCAAAAAAAGGGAAGCGGGCTATAAAGGGGAATGTTCCATTGATTTTCCATTAAGCTTTCTTGAACCGAAAAGCTATTTCATCTTCCACGATTTAAGGCTTCAGGATCAATCCCGATTTTTTCAACTGGATACCTTATTAATCTCCAAGAAATATGCGCTTATCATTGAAGTGAAGAACATTGCAGGGTCAATCTATTTTGATCCGCATTTCAACCAGCTCATTCGAACGATAGAAGGAAAAGAAACGGCCTTTTCAGATCCCATCATACAAGTCAGCCGCCAGGAATCACAATTGACCAATTGGTTCTTGAAAAACGGTTTTCCCTCACTGCCCATCCTTTCATTGATTGTCATCAGCAATCCCCAAACAATCATCCGTACAGCTCTTGAAAACCATGAACTCCACTATAAAGTTATCCATCGCGATGCACTTCCTGCTAAAATTAATCAAATGGAGCATTCCATAACAGAATCCAGTTTTAGTGAGAAAGATTTGAAGAAAGCAATTCGCGTAATGAATAAACACCACATCGATGCGGACTTTTCCATTCTGGAACGATACAATCTTACCGAAAAGGACCTAATTAAAGGAGTGATTTGTGAGAATTGTAAGGGCAATAAATTATTTAGAAGGCATGGCACATGGCTTTGCAATCAATGCCAACTCTCCAGTAAAAAAGCACATATCCCGGCTTTACGAGATTATTTTTATCTATTAGGCTCGACCATAACGAATCGGCAGTTGAGGAACTTTTTAAACATTTCCTCTTCATCCAGTGCAACGAGGATCTTGCAATCATTGAATCTGACAAGCAGTGGTGCGAATAAGGGGAGGGTGTACAGCCTGTATTTTGATGAGTGATTTCTGAGTGATCTTGCCTTAATCATAAAAAAGGAATAGTTTCTATACCATTCCTTAATAGTAAAAATCATTTCTCTATATTTACATCAACATTTTGGAAATCCTCCAAAATAATATCTATTACTGGAAAAACTCCATCAGCTTGATAAGCTAATAAGATTTTTTTTACTGAGGCAATATGTAATTCTTCCATTTCCATATTTTTTATATCCGCCATTTTTTTTCTCATTTCTTCCTTTGTGGGATAATTTTTTGTGCCGTAAACCCACATGAAAAATCTATCTAACTCACTAACCTCTTGCTCTGTAAAGCCATGTGATAATAACTCATAATACCTAGACTTTAAATTCGGGGCCATACTATCATGTAATTTAAAAAATGCATGCTTCAATAAAAACAATTCGTATTCTAATTCCTTAATTTTTTCTTCTTGATTCATTTAAATCATCCACTCCAATGCAACGCTGCGTGTTCATCAGTTTTGCAGCAACTAAGCCCTATGATAAAACAAAGACTCAAAAGAAGCTTCTCTTGAGTCTTTGTTCCGTTTCTATTCTTTTAATTCCTTGCCCATTCCCTTGAGGAAGTGAACGCCAAAGCCGATTGCCCGGTTTATGTCTGGATCATTCAATGTTTTCATTAATTCCAGAACGCCGATCTTCTTATCGGACTGAAGGAATTTGTTTCCTTCATCGATTCCTGCAAGTGCACTGTTCAGCAGTTTCGTGGATTGTGCAGCATCGGCGTTCATCAAGGCTCCTGTTGCACCCATAAGGGTATTGATCAGGTTTGTGACAGGTTGCCTTGTGATTTGTTGAAGTGCGATTTTGGCAATTTGTTCTTTTCCTTGAAGCATGGAGGTCGCGGCTTCGAATACTCCCGAGACATTCAGTTCATTGACGATTTTAAACATATTGTTCAAGGCATCTTCATTATCGGTGATCAGCGTTTTCAGTTCCTCCAGTTTTTGTAGCTTTATCTCTTCCTCAGTAATGGGATTATGGATTTCCGTTATAGGAGCTGCCATGATCTTCACCCTCCTTGTTTAATTATCCGTTAAGTGAACATACCCTGGACGGGCCCACTTACGTTCAACCTCGACACCATTTTGAGGATGACGTTTTTTGTTCCGTGGATTGGTACCCGGTAATGGAATGTCTCCGCTTGCGCTTAATACTTCCATGCGGACCATCGTCTGTTTGTAAGCAGGCGTGCTTGTGCGTCGATCATAGATGGGACCGGTCAGGAAGTTAATGGCAGAGTCTTTATCGACGGAGTTCATCGGTAAAAATAGCTCATTATTTTTAACACGGTCTGTGATCAATGCTTTTAACTTAACGGCCCCGAATGGAGACACCAAGCGAACGAGTCCGCCATCACTGACTTTACGTTCTTTGGCAAGTTCTGGGGAAACCTCGACGAAAATATCAGGTACTTTCGCTTGGATTCCATTGGATTTGTTCGTCATATTCCCTTCATGGAAATGCTCCAGCATGCGTCCATTATTGATATGAAGGTCATATTCTTCCGGGAATTTATGAGGTTCCACCCAGTCAGCCAGTGCAAAGCGCGCTTTTTTATCAGGGAAGTTGAAGCCATCCACATAAAGAAGCGGCGTGCTTGATCCATCATGGCTCCCCCAGAGGAAGCTGTTCCATCCTTCCAGCACTTCATAATTCGCTTGGCTGAATATCGGTGACAGGCTTGCCATTTCGTCATAGATTTCACTAGGGTGAGAGTAGTTCCAATTCGCACCTAAGCGGTTGGCGATCTCTTGGGTGATTTCCCAGTCCGCCTTAGAATCTCCCATAGTGGGAAGGGCTTTATATAATCGCTGTACACGGCGCTCCGTATTGGTGAAGGTTCCGTCTTTTTCAAGAGATGGAGCACCGGGCAATACCACGTCGGCATATTGGGCAGTTCTTGAAAGGAAAATATCCTGGACAACAAAGAAGTCCAATCCGGATAACACTTTATCAACATGGTTGGCATCCGCGTCAACAAGTGCCATATCTTCACCTACAAGATACATCGCCTTCATGTCGCCTTTTTCTATCGCTTTAAGCATTTCAATATTGTTCAAGCCTGGTTGGCCATCGATTTTCACTCCATAAGCTTTTTCGAATTTAGCACGTGCCACGTCATCGGTAACATGCTGATATCCTGGAAGCCATGTTGGAAGGGTACCCATATCGCAAGCGCCCTGTACATTGTTATGGCCGCGAAGCGGATAGGCTCCCGCTCCTGGACGACGGTAGTTACCCGTAGCCAATAGCAGGTTGGAAATTGCCGCCGAAGTATCGGAAGCACCGGTGTTTTGTGTTACGCCCATACCCCAAAGAATGCATGTACCATCTGCATCGCGAATGGTCTCAGCAATTTGGATCAATGTTTCTCTTGAAATGCCTGTGTGTGTTTCTGCATATTCCAGGGTATATTTTTCAAGTACTTCTTTATAATCGTCGAAGAAGTTAACATTTTCATTGATGAATTCTTGATCATGCCAGCCTTGATCGATCATATATTTTGTAACCGCCATCAACCAAACTTGATCCGTTCCTTGTTTTGGGCTGATATGGATGTCGGAACGTTCGGCCATTTCGTTTTTGCGGATGTCAGCTACGATCAGTTTTTGTCCGTGAAGCTTGTGAGCCCGTTTAACGCGTGTCGCCAGTACGGGATGGCCTTCTGCCGGGTTGGCACCAACGATGATGACAAGACCTGCTGCGGCGATATCTTTGATCGTACCAGCATCTCCGCCCATGCCGACTGTACGGAACAGTCCGTCTGTTGCCGGAGATTGACAGTAACGAGAGCAATTGTCCACGTTATTCGTTTCGAACATTTGCCGTGCCAGTTTTTGAATGACATAGTTTTCTTCATTCGTGATCTTGGAAGAGGAAATGAAGCCTACTGAATTTCTGCCGTATTGCTGTTTGATCGAACCGAGTCTGGATGCAACCAAATCAAGTGCTTCATCCCAGCTTGATTCAACGAATCTTCCATTTTTCCGAATCAGGGGCTTTGTCAAACGTTTTTCCGAGTTTACGAAGTCCCAACCGAATTTCCCTTTGACACATGTGGATATCGCATTGACGGGTGCTTCATGAGTAGGTTGGACTTTAAGGATTTTACGGCCTTTTGTCCAGACTTCGAATGTGCATCCAACCCCACAGAACGTACAGACCGTTTTTGTCTTCTTCGTCCGTGTCTCTCGCATTGCCGCTTCAATCTCCGAAATGGCAAAGATCCCGCTGTATCCAGGTTCCACTTCTTTGACAAGGTCTATCATCGGTTCAAGCATATCGTTTTTCAAGCCTGACATGAAACCAGCTTCGCCAAGCATCGATTTTTCCATTAATGCATTACATGGACAGATCGTTACACATTGTCCGCAGCCTACACAAGACGAGTTATTGATTTCCGTTCCTTCATCCCATATTACCCGAGGGCGTTCTGCTTCCCAGTCGATGGACAGCGTCTCGTTGACCTGAAGGTTTTGGCACACTTCAACACATTGCCCGCATGCGATGCATTGATTGGCATCATAGCGGTAAAATGGATGGGACATATCGACGGCACCCAATTCCACTTTCGGTGTATAAGGATATTTTTGGTGTTCAATTTCCATTAATTCTGCCGTGTTATGTAGCTTGCAATTTCCGTTATTATTATCACATACAGTACAGTATAAAGAATGGTTTTCAAGTATCCGGTCCATGGCCTCGGTTTGGGCTTCTTTTGCCTTGCTTGAGTCCAAGGCTATATCCATGCCGCTCACTGCTTTTGTCGAACATGACCGGACGAGTTTCCCATTAACTTCGACGATGCATGTGTCGCATGTTTGGATCGGATCCACTTCAGGAACATAACAAATCTGTGGGTGAGCCATCTCATTTTGGTTGATGACCTCCAGTATTGTCATACCTTCATTAGCGGTATAAGCCTTCCCGTTGATTGTGATGGTGATGTTTGAATCGCTCATTATATTTCCCCCTTTTATAGCCAAAAAGACGCAAAAAAACCACCATGATTACACCTCCGTCTCTGAACGGAAATGTAGGTCATGGTGGAATAGTTTAATAGCAAAGCTTGCCAATATACCAATCCATACCATAATGGATAATTTTAAAAAAGATAGGACACAACAGTACACTATCATGCTCCCAACTTTCATCATTGATATTATACCTTTTATCATGAAAAGAAACAATCCTGGAAAGAGGGTATCATTCCCAAATCCCTTTCGTTTTTCTTCGCGTTGATTTATGATAAGAAAATTGAGAACTTAATTTTTCTTGAAATGGAGTGACGCAACGGTGTCAAAAGTTATCCATGAATTCAATGATATGATTCGTAAGCTGCGCAAGGAACTATTCGGTAAAGGGCCAGAACGGATACACACGGTTTTCGTGGAAAATATGGCCGTTTCTACGTTATATGGAAATTTGACTCCTACGGAAATGTTCATATCAAGATCGGAGGAAGGAAGGGATATGGTCCATTCTGCACGAACCAAAATGGTTCAGGATGTGTATTCGGAGAGTCCTCCCGATGGAATGGAAGATCTGGTTGGAGCTAAACTGCTCCATTTGTTTTCAGACATCAAAATCAAAGAAAACATAGCGATTTCCGTATTCGTATTTGATAAGAATATAGCGGACAAACTCAACGGGCATTGACCATGTTCCTTACATATTGGTCAATAGGCTCCTGGATAGTAAAAGGAGTGGGAGCATGAAAGCGATTGAAATCAAGAGGGACATCATCCGGATAACCAAAGGTAACATCGAGCGGACGGAAGATGCGATCGTAACGGAGCATCCCGTTACTGTCAAAATAAATGGCCAGGAATTCGTCACGATGGTTTGTACACCTGAATACATCGAGGATATGGTGATTGGTTATTTGGCTTCGGAAGGAATCATCAAAAAATATGATGAGATAAAAGAAATCTGGGTCCAGGAAAAAGAAGGATTTGTTCATGTGAAGACGGATAAAGTGAATCCCTACTTCCAGGACTTTCAAAATAAGCGGTATATTACATCATGCTGCGGAATGAGCAGACAAGGTTTCGTCTTTGTAAATGATGCATTGACTGCCAAGAAAATGGATGATGTTTCGGTGAAACTGACTCCTGATGACTGCTTCCGCTTGATGAAGGATTTACAAAATTCTGCTGTCACCTTCCAGAACACGGGCGGAGTCCACAATGCCGCTTTATGTGATGCCGGTGGCCTCGTATTAAGCAGGATGGACATCGGAAGGCATAATGCCTTGGACAAAATATACGGGCATTGCTTGAAAAATGGCATTTCGATGGAAGGGAAGGCTATCGTGTTCAGCGGCCGGATTTCATCGGAAATTCTCTTGAAAGTGGCGAAAATCGGCTGTGAACTGATACTCTCGAAGTCCGCTCCAACTGAATTGGCTTTGGAGTTGGCTGAAGGATTGGGAATCACGACGGTCGGGTTCATTCGCAATGATTCACTGAATATCTACACATGTCCTGAAAGAATTCTATTGAATGACTGAGCATCCTTCGCTGGAAGGATGCTTATCGGAAAGTCCTGCCGGTTTGGCCTGGGCTTTTTTGTATTTGTAAAAGGATATATCCAACAGGCCTTTTGTGGTACAGTTTTTATAAAACATTCAAGGGAATTCGTATCGGGGGAAGGGTTATGAACGAAAGGGATTGGCATATTTTAAAGGTGTTGCATGAACACAGGAATATTACTAAAACGGCGCAAAGTTTATATATCTCGCAACCTTCTTTAACGAAACGGATTCAACAAATGGAGAAGGAATTCAATCTGAAGATTGTGGAGCGGGGAACTAGGGGAGTGCAGTTCACCCCTCAAGGTGAATATTTGGCCATCTGTGCAGATGAGATGCTGATCAGGCTCCGGCAGATAAAAGAGACAGCATTCAATATGGGTCAGGAGATCAGTGGAACATTACGGCTGGGTGTTTCCAACTATATTACGCTGCATAAGTTGCCAGGCCTGCTGAAAATATTTCGTGAGCGATTTCCTAAAGTGGATTTCCATGTGACAACTGGCTGGAGTAAAGAAGTGCTGGACCTCATTTATAAGGAAGAAGTGCATGTCGGGATTGTTCGGGGGGACTATCAATGGTCAGGATCAAGGCATCATCTTTTTGAGGAAACGATTTGTATTGCTTCCAAGGAAGAAATCGAAGTCCGGAACCTGCCTTTCCTGCCGAGGATCGATTATGGGACAGATGCCCTTTTGAAAACAATGATCGATAATTGGTGGAGAGACAATTTTTCCGGACCTCCTTTGGTGGGGATGGAAGTGGACAAAGGGGATACATGCAAGGAAATGGTCAGGAATGGCCTGGGATATGGCATCCTCCCCAGTGTTTTATTGGAGAAAGACCAAAACCTCCGTCAAATGGACCTTAAGGACAAGCAAGGTAATCCCCTTATCAGGAATACGTGGATGTTATATCATGAAAAGTCGCTGGAATTAAAACTGGTCAAAGAGTTTGTCGAATTTGTCAAAGGCGTCGATTTCATGAGGGATATTTAACGGGAAGGGCAGAAATGCTTTTTTATCATTCCTTTTTTGAATGGATAACGATAATTTATTGGTATTTTAATTATGGTCATCCCGGCATTATGATAGATGGGAGATGTATATCATCAGGAATTTGCCTAAGGAATGGAGAGGAAGTCAAGTGAGTGTCCTGTTTCTGATCGTATTGAATGTCATTGTACCGGTTTTTTTCCTTATAGGGGCGGGGGCCATACTGCATCGTAAATTCAAGTTGGATATGAATACGCTGTCTAAATTGAATCACTTCCTGCTCATGCCCGCCATTAGCTTTGTCAATATCTATCAAAGCAAATTGGGCGGGGGGATGATCGTCCAGATATTCAGCTTCCTTGCTCTTCAAGCAGTAAGCCTCATCATCGTGAGTACAGTGGTAGCGAAACTTGCCAGGTTTGATCAAAGTCTTTCGGCCACGTTTAAAAATAGTGTAGTCCTGAATAACTCGGCCAATTTCGGGTTGCCTGTCAGTCAGATGGTTTTTAATGGAAATCCCCTTGGCCTGTCGATCCAAGTCATCGTTATCATTTTTCAAAACCTGTTGACCTATACCTATGGATTGATGAATTCTGTTTCCGTCCATACAAAAAGTGCGAAGGGTGCCATTCGCGAGTTCTTGAAGAACCCCGTCATTTATGCTTTATTGCTTGGTTTAATATTACATTCAGTTTCTTTCGACATTCCGCTTTTCTTATGGACCCCGATTGAAAATATTGCGAGTGCCTTCATAGCCATTGCATTGATTACATTAGGTGCACAGAGTGCCTATTTGAAAATAACGCATTTCCCGCTTCCGCTTATCCTTAGCTTGGCGGGGCGTTTAATACTCTCGCCATCCATCGCCTTCCTGATTATTCTCATGCTGGGCTTGGAAGGGACTGTCGCCCAAGGGTTGTTTATCGCAAGCTCATTTCCCACATCCAGAAACAGCGCATTATTCGCTTTGGAATATGACAACCATCCGGAGTATGCGGCACAGGCGGTTTTGATGTCGACTTTATTCAGCAGCATAACGGTAACGATGGTCGTGTATCTATCAAAAATACTATTCTAGCAGGGCTGCTCTTTGTGGGCGGGCCTTTTTCCCGTGTCTCCCGATAAAACTTTATGAACAATATGAAGGTTTTGGAATTTATGCATTTTAGTTGGGCAATCATTGAAAGCGAAGATATTTTTGTAGAATTAAGAAAACGCTTTCAAAAGGGGGATTACTATGTTTTCTCGTAAAAAGATATCAGCGGTACTATTGGCAGGTTCGTTAGCTTTAAGTTTAGGTGCATGCAGCAGTTCGGGGACATCAGGAGAAAAGAAAGAAGATACAGGTTATCCGAAAAAAGCGATAACGGTCGTTGCTCCTTCGGGTGCAGGTGGGGGATGGGATTTAACGGCCCGTTCATTTACAAAGGTCTTGGGTGAGACGAAATTGGTGAACCAGCCATTGACCGTCGAAAACAAACCCGGCGGCGGGGGCGCTGTCTTCATGGCGGATTATGCAACACAGCAAGCGGATAATAATGACATGCTGTTCGTTAATTCACCGCCTGTCATCATCAATAACCTTAAAAAAGAAGGCAACAGTCCTTATGGATATAAAAATACGACTCCTTTGGCGCAGCTGACAAAGGATTATGGGGCGATAGTGGTAAAGGCGGATTCTGAATTCAAGGATTTGAAATCAGTGCTTGAAGCGGTGAAGAAAGATCCGCGTAAGCTGACCTTTGCAGGGGGATCGGCACCGGGATCCATGGATCATTTGATTTCCATTCTTCCAGCCTATGAATATGGCCTGAATCCAACCGAACTTAAATACGTTTCTTACGACGGTGGCGGGGAAGCGATTACGGCATTGCTTGGCGGAAATGCGGATGTGATCGGAACGGATGCATCCAGTGTCAGGGAATTTTTAAAAGCAGGAAAGATTAGAGTGTTGGCCGTAACCTCGAATGAACGTTTAGGTGGGGATCTTAAAGACATACCGACGGCAAAGGAACAAGGGGTCGATGCTGAATTCACGATTTGGAGAGGCGTTTTTGGACCTCAGAATATGTCTGGTGAAGCGAAAACCTTTTGGGACGGAACCATTGAGAAGCTAGTTGAAACTTCTGAATGGAAAAAGGAAGTGGAAGTGCAGGGATGGGAACAAGAATATAAAAATAGTGAAGAATTCAGCAAGTTTTTAGTAGAACAGGAGAAACAGGTGCAGCAATTATTGAAAGCTTTAGGCATGGAAAAATAATCGGGAAGAAGGGGGTGCTTTCACCTTCTTCTTATTTTCTGAAATGGGGGATTGTGATGGATGTTAAATTTGATCGCTTTGCTTCTGCAGCCTTTCTGGCTGTCGGAGTGCTGTTTATGATAGGAAGCAGGAAACTGGCCAGTTCTTCTTATGGAAGTTCGGTAGGACCGGACATTTTCCCTTTTGTATTGGGGCTCGTTCTTTCTCTTTTAAGTATTCGCCTGTTCTATGAGGCATTTCGGGGCAAGGGGCAGGAATCACGTAAGGAAAAGCTGCAATATAAACCTTTTATCATCATTCTGCTCTCCACCTTGATTTATATTTTGACGTTGGAAACGATAGGGTATGTCATTACGACCTTTCTGTTTTTGTTTGTTTGCTTTCAAACGATGGAACGGAATAAGTGGGTGACATCGCTCATCATTTCCGCAGGTTTTTCCGGAATCATCTATTATTTATTCGTGAATGTGTTAAAGGGAACACTGCCGGGTTGGCCAATCTGGTTTTCATAAAAGGAAGGGGGATGTGAAGTGGGCACTTTTGATTATTTAATGCATGGATTTGAAACGGCACTAACTTGGTATAACATACTATTTGCATTTGTCGGAGTATTGATCGGTACGGCGGTCGGCGTTTTGCCGGGGATCGGGCCGATGAGCGGTGTGGCTCTTTTAATTCCGGTAACCGCTTCGATTACAGGTGGACTTCCTCCAGAGCAAGCGGCAACAAGCGCCATCATTTTACTTGCAGGTGTTTATTATGGAGCGATGTATGGAGGATCGACAACTTCAATCCTATTGAATACACCTGGCGAATCTTCTTCTGTCGTCACCACATTGGATGGCTACCAAATGGCCAAGAAGGGAAGAGCGGGGAGTGCTTTATCCATTTCGGCGATCGGTTCCTTCGTCGGAGGGATCGTCACCCTTATCGCCATGATTGCCTTGGCTCAGCCATTATCGACGATTGCCATTAAATTCGGTCCGGCGGAGTATTTTTCACTCATGCTTCTAGGGTTGGCGGCAGTCAGCGGCCTTGCGGGAAAATCCGTAACCAAGGCACTGATCATGACGGTTTGCGGTTTGTTGATCGGGACGATAGGCATTGATAATGTATCCGGGATCGCCCGTTTTACATTCGACTTTCCTTGGCTGTATCAAGGGATCGAATTCCTGACGATCGCTGTTGGTCTATTCGCCCTTGGGGAAGTATTCAAGACAATCTTGGAAAAGGACGAGGATGATGGGGAAATTGCAAAGATCAATAATTTGATTCCTTCCAAAGAAGAATTCAAGGAATCTGCGGGGCCGATTGCGAGGGGATCGCTCTTAGGTTTCTTTGTAGGAATCCTGCCGGGTGCAGGGGCCACTCTTGCTTCCTTCTTCTCATACCTTATGGAAAAACGGATTTCAAAAAAACCTGGTAGATTCGGTACAGGGGCGATCGCTGGTGTGGCTGGTCCTGAAACGGCCAATAACGCGGCTTCTGGCGGAGCGATGATACCATTATTGACGCTGGGAATTCCGGGTTCCGGTACGACGGCGATTTTAATGGGTGCGCTCATGATGTACAATGTTCAGCCAGGTCCATTATTATTCGAGGACCATCCCCAGGTGGCTTGGGGACTTATCGCCAGTATGTTCATCGGGAATCTGATGCTCCTCATCCTTAATCTCCCGCTCGTTAAGGTGTTTGCGAAAATCATTGAAACGCCAAAGAAATATTTGATTCCGATCATTATCGCGATTTCCATTTTTGGTGTTTACGCGGTACAAGTATCGACTTATGATTTATTGCTATTACTAGGGTGCGGGGTCTTGGGATACTTCTTAAGTAAAAATGATTATCCAATCGCCCCGTTGGTATTAGGCCTGGTTTTAGGGCCGATGATAGAAAACAATATGCGCAGGGCACTGACGATATCCGATGGGGATTACAGTTTGTTTTTCACTCGGCCGCTTTCGCTGACCTTCCTGATCGTAACGGCATTATGGCTGCTCATTCCGGTTTTACTTAAGAAGAGAGGGAAGGATGTTGTCATCAATATTGAAGGTTAATCGATATTTTCTGAATGTTGTGAAATAACCCCTTTTTTAAAGGGGTTATTTTTTATATGATGTAAGTAGAGGTGATTGAATGCGTTTACACACCAAGTTGATGCTGGGCATCTGTACGTTAATCATCTTAATGGGTGGAATCTTTGAAGTTATTTTCATAAATATCCTGGAAAATAACCTGAAGCAGGAAACAGGGGAAAAAGCATTGTCGGTTGCCCAGACCATTTCTTTGCTGCCTGAAATTAAACAAGCTTTTCGAACGGATCATCCTTCTGTAATCATCCAGCCCATCGCGGAAAGAATTCGCAGGCAGATCGATGCGGAATTCATAGTAATAGGAGATGAGAATGAAACACGGCTGTCCCATCCAAATCCCGACTTGATCGGAAAGAAAATGGTTGGGGGAGATAACGCCGAGGTTTGGGATGGGAAATCCATCATCACGGAGTCCACTGGCACATTGGGACCTTCCATAAGGGGGAAATCCCCGATAATCGCCAATGAAAAGGTCATTGGTGTCGTCTCCGTTGGCTACCTACAGGATGATATTGAAAAAGAAGTGTCCAGTATACAAAGAAAAATCGTCTTGATCATCTCTTTTATATTAATCGGCGGTTTGTTGGTGGCCTTTTTCATTTCATTCAATATAAAAAAGGCGATATTGGGTCTGGAGCCGAAAGAGATCGCCTGGATGTTTCAAGAGAAGCATGCCATTTTGGAATCCATTCATGAAGGCATCATTGCCATTGATGTTCATGGGAAAATCACGATCGTCAATGAAACGGCGCATAAAATCCTTCATATTCCTAAAGACGTCATGCTTCGCGGACAAAAAATCGAAGAAGTCATAACGCATACACATTTGCTTGATGTAGTAAGCACGGCACAGGCCGAATATGACCAGGAATTCATGATTGACGGTGAAGTTTTTTTGGCAAGCCGGATTCCCATTTTGAATGGACAGGGGGAAATCATCGGTGCCGTTGCAAGTTTGAGAAATAAATCGGAGCTATCCAATCTCCTTCAAGAACTGTCACATGTAAAGGCGTATGCAGAAGGGCTGAGGGCCCAGACACATGAATATTCCAATCGGCTTTATACACTGCTGGGCTTGATTCAACTTGGTTCATATAAAGAAGCAATGGATTTCATATCGAAGGAAGTCGATGTGACCCAGGGCTTCATTCACTTTCTGATGAAGGAAGTGCCCGATCCGATCATTGCGGGGTTCATCTTAGGGAAGGTAAGTTTAGCCAGCGAGCTGAAAATTGATTTTACCATCGATAGAGAAAGCAGTTTTAAAGATATTCCGTCCGAAATAGATCGGGATTTATTAGTGACGATCATCGGCAATCTCATCAATAATGCCTTCGAAGCTGTACGGGAAAACGAAAGGGAGGAAAAAAGGGTATCGTTGTTCGTCACGGACTTGGGTAAAGAGTTGATCATAGAGGTTGAAGATAATGGAAAAGGGATGAGCTCAGAGGTTACCGAACTGATTTTCCGGAACGGTTTTACGACGAAAAGCCATCAAACCAATTCAGGTATAGGTTTGAGCCTTGTTCAGGAAGCAATTGATGGTTTAGGGGGGTATATCACTTTTTCGACGAAAGAAGGGGAATATACGATCTTTACAGTAGCAATACCAAAAGACAGAGGGGGATTAAATGATGGCCCATCGCGCTATAGAAGTTCTGATCGTCGAGGATGACCTGCGGATTGCCGAGATACAAAAGCTATTCATCGAAAAGCTTGAGGGGTTTCAAACGATCGGGATCGCTTCAAGCTATGACGAGGCTAAAAGCTTCATTGAAATCATGCAGCCGGATCTATTGCTGCTCGATATGTATTTTCCGGATATGAATGGGCTCGATATCCTGAAGGAAATCAAGCAGCAAAGCAAACAAATGGATGTCATCATGATAACGGCGGCTAAAGAAATTGAAAAAGTCCAGGAGGCCATCAAGATCGGCATATTTGATTATATAATCAAGCCTGTTGCATTTGAACGTTTCAAGCAGTCGTTACGCCGGTATCAAGAGTATCACATTAAACTGTCTGAATTGGAAAAGGGCAATTTTCCCGTAACGCAGCAACAGGTGGACAAGCTTTTGCGAAAGGAAATGAAAGAAAAAGAGAGGGAACAAACTTCACTGCCAAAAGGAATCGATCGGATGACTTTGGAGAAGGTGATGGTTGTGTTGGGGAAATCTTCCCCGGGGTTAACTGCGGAAATAGTGGCGAAGGAAATCGTGAGCAGGACAACGGCAAGGCGGTATCTGGAGCACTTGATGTCAGAGGAAAAAATTGATGCCGATTTAACATATGGCACGGTAGGACGACCTGAACGGGTTTATGCCATCAAGATATAATGGGTTCGCCAAAGGCGGATCTTTTTTTATTTGATCGAATAAATGCAGGCGATTTCTTGGAATCGGATTGATGGGAAATTCACGTTTTTTTGCAGTTTAAAAATGATGAATGAGGAAAAAATACGTGTGAAAAGTTTTGATGCAGACAAGTATATGACAAGTGTCATGGCAGGGATTTGACGTTTATGACTATAGAAAGTCGATTATTAATCTTATACTTAAAGCAGAGATGCCGACATCGTTTTTTGAATTAATGCATTCAAACACTCCATATATTTTAAGAGGAGGAAAACATGAGTAACCATAATCAAAAACAATTGAGAAAAGATATTGCCCCTTTTGAAAAATCCAGTACTAAATCAAGCGTGAAACAGCTCATAAATACATTTCCGCCATTTTTCCTGTTATGGTTTTTAGCTTATCAAAGCTTAACCATTTCATACTGGCTGACACTTGCATTGGCCGTTCTTGCTTCTGGATTCGTAGTCAGGATTTTCATCATTTTCCATGATTGCTGCCATCAATCGTTTTTCAAAAGCAGGAAAGCGAATAGCGTCCTGGGTACAATCAGTGGGATCGTTACATTATTTCCCTATGAGCAATGGAAGCATAGCCACTCCATACATCATGCAACAAGCAGTAATTTAAACAAACGCGGTACAGGGGATATTTGGATCATGACCGTTGATGAATATATCGCCGCTTCATTCTGGGGGCGTCTTGCTTACCGTTTATATAGAAATCCGATCGTCATGTTTGGATTGGGTCCATTTTATCTATTTCTTGTATCGAACCGTCTGAATAAAAAGGGCGCTAAAAAGAAAGAACGGATGAATACGTATTTGACAAATGCTGCAATCGTGGCAATTTATGGTCTTTTATGCTTGGCTATCGGATGGCAGGCATTCCTGATGATTCAGGTACCGATGCTTTTTGTAACGGGATCACTGGGCATCTGGCTGTTTTATGTACAGCATCAGTTCGAAGATTCTTATTTTGAAGAGGAATCTGAATGGGATTACGTGAAGGCTGCCATTGATGGAAGTTCTTATTATAAACTTCCAAGGGTTTTGCAATGGGTAACCGGTAATATCGGTTTCCACCACGTGCATCACCTTAGTCCAAGAGTGCCAAACTATAACTTGGAAAAAGTCCATGATTCCACCCTGCCATTGCAGCAGGCAACGACAATCACCCTTAGTTCAAGTTTAAAATCGCTTCGCTTTCGCCTTTATGATGGAGAAAACAAGACGTTTGTAAGTTTTAAAGAGATTAAGGAACGTCTAAATGAAACAAAGTCTAAGGTGGAAATCAATAATAAACGTCCAAGTCTGCAAGAAAAATAAATAGTTCATCAAAAAACCATTCAATTCCCATTGGATGGTTTTTTGATGAAACTCCTTAGTATATACTAGGGTAAAAAGAAATAGAGGCGGCGCCATGCAAAGTTGGTATCATATCTTTCCGAAAAACACAGGGCTGAGCCCTTATGTCTGGATCATTTTTTGTATCCTTCCTTTTTATTTCATCTTCAAATCCTCTTCGATGTTGGAGATAGTCTTTGGAATCGTCATGATCATTTTGTTTTTCATATCATATGGTCTCTCATTCGTTTCGAAGGGATGGCCCGTATACGTGTGGACGGCGATACAAATAATCATTTCCATATCGATGACCATATTTTTCAGCTACATTTACTTTTCACTCTTTTTGGCATTCTTTATTGGGAATGTTCAAAATAAGGTTGGCTTTTTCGTATTATATTCAATCCAGCTATTGGCTACCATCGTGTCTGTCAATATTGGCTTCATCATGAAAGACCCTACCTTCTTTTCGCAATTTCCCTTTATGCTCATTTGTGTCGTAGGAGTGATCCTTCTCCCTTTCAACACGTATAATCGGAATAAACGGGGTATGCTGGAAGAACAATTGGAGGACGCCCATAAACGAATATCAGAGCTTGGCAAAATGGAAGAACGTCAGCGGATTGCCCGTGACCTACATGATACACTTGGACAAAAGCTGTCCTTGATTGGCTTGAAAAGTGACCTTGCAGGGAAATTGATCGATTTGAATCCGGAGACAGCCAAGAAGGAAATCAAGGATATCCGTCAAACGGCGAGGACGGCACTCAAGGAAGTACGTGAAATGGTGTCGGAAATGCGTGGGGCGAAGCTAAGCGATGAAATCATCCGGGTCAAGCAAATATTGAAAGCGGCAGAGATAGAATTCAATTTGGAAGGCACCACGGAATTGCGAGATACCCCATTGCTTGTTGAAACGGTTTTGAGCATGTGCTTGAAGGAAGCTGTGACCAATATCGTCAAGCATAGCGGTGCGGACTGCTGTAATATCGTCATCGAAGAATTACAAACAGGGGTGACGATCACAGTACAGGATAATGGAGTGGGACTTTCACATCGATCAGAGTATATTAAAGGAAATGGACTTCAAGGAATGAAAGAAAGGCTCGAATTCGTTAATGGCAGCCTGGATATTAGATCAACAGATGGAACGACACTGTATATAAGGGTTCCGAATGCTATAAAAAATAATGGATAGGTGGGATTAACCTTGATTCGAATCGTAATTGCCGAAGATCAGCGGATGCTGCTTGGCGCACTAGGGTCCATCCTTGATTTGGAAAGTGACATGGAAGTTGTCGGAAAAGCGAGCAATGGGGAAGAAGCAATGAATCTCGTCAATCAATTAAAGCCGGATATCTGCATAACCGATATTGAAATGCCAGTTAAAACCGGGCTAGATGTAGCGGAGGAGATCAAGGATCAGGGCCACCAATGCAAAGTCATCATTTTGACCACCTTTGCACGTCCTGGGTATTTTGAAAGAGCAAGAAAGGCCGAGGTAGGCGGATATCTTCTCAAGGATAGCCCTAGTGAGGAACTGGCGAACTCGATCCGTGTCATCATGGATGGGCGGCGCATTTATGCTCCCGAGCTGGTGGATATGGCTTTCGAAGAAGAAAACCCTTTGACTGAAAGAGAGAGCCAGGTGCTTAAATTGATCGCAGATGGTAAGACCACAAAGGAAATCGCAAGCCAGCTTTATCTGACCAATGGAACGGTCCGTAATTATATATCAGTCATCCTTGATAAATTGGATGTAAGCAACCGCGTTGAAGCAATCGTAAAATTCAAGGAAAAGGGCTGGTCAAAAGATTGAACAAAGCGTAAATCCCTGGAGGCTTCGCAAATCAAAAAAGCACAGTGTCAGGATTGAAATATGGTATATTAATTAATTTCTATTACATAAGGAAAGAGGATGACCATTATGCAAAAGGCTACATTTGCTGGAGGCTGTTTCTGGTGCATGGTGACACCATTTGAAGAACAACCGGGGATTGGGGGAATCGTATCCGGTTATACGGGAGGACATGTTGAAAACCCGACTTACGAGGAAGTGAAGACGGGAACTACTGGGCATTATGAAGTCGTGGAAATCACTTTCGATCCTCAGTTATTTCCTTATGAAAGATTGCTGGAACTATATTGGCAGCAAATCGATCCAACCGACGATGGCGGTCAATTCCATGACAGAGGAAGCCAATATCGGACGGCCATCTTCTATCATGATGAAGCTCAAGAAAAACTGGCCCTTGAAGCGAAAGAAAAGGTAGCGGCCAGCGGGAAGTTCCAGAAACCAATCGTAACGGAAATCCTTCCGGCCCAAACCTTTTACCCTGCCGAAGAATACCATCAAGGCTATCATAAAAAAAACAAAGATGATTATAAAGCGGACCGTGCGAAATCGGGACGCGATGAATTCATTGGCCAGCATTGGAACGGTGAATGAAATGGATCGGGTGTGTTTTCACATCCGGTTCTTTTTATTGTCCTTTTAAAGGTACAAAAATTAAATGCATTATTTTATGCGGAGGGGTCAATTTCTCATGATATTTTCATATTTCTTCAGTACACTAAGGGGTAGGTGGTGATGATCATGAATAAGAGAATTTTAATAATAGAAGATGAAGAAAAAATAGCGAGGGTCCTTCAGCTGGAACTTAATCATGAGGGTTATCAAACAGAATCGGCTTTTACCGGAAAGGCAGGTCTGGAAAGGGCGGAAGCCGAAGAGTGGGATTTAATCTTATTGGATGTGATGCTGCCCGAGTTGAATGGCATAGAGGTACTAAGGCGTTACCGGAAAAAGAATGGATCGACACCGGTCATCCTTCTGACCGCAAGGGATGCTGTGCCAGACAAGGTGAACGGCCTGGACCATGGCGCGAATGATTATGTAACGAAGCCGTTTGAAATTGAAGAGCTGCTGGCACGGATCCGTGCTTGTTTTCGTACCCATGTAAGGGAGAGCCAATCAATAGGGGAAGCGGATGAATTAAAGATCCATGATCTGAAGCTGAACCTTGGTACTAGGGACATTCACAGGCAAGGCAATAGGATTGAGCTGACTTCACGTGAATTCGATTTGCTGGTTTATCTTTTGCAAAATAAAAATCAAGTACTTTCAAGGGAGCAAATCCTGACACATGTATGGGGATATGACTTTGCAGGGGATACGAATGTGGTTGATGTGTATATCCGTTATTTGCGCAAAAAGATAGATTATCCCTTTGAGCTGCAGCTCATCCATACTTACCGCGGGGTAGGTTACAGCCTGAAGGAGCCCGTATGAAGATTCGGACGAAAATCCAATCGTATTCCAGTCTTTTTTTAAGCGTCATGCTCATATTGTTGAGTATCATCGTTTTAATCGCCTTCCTTTGGATATCGTTAGAGAGGGAACGGGATCTGCTTGAAGATCAAGCTTCATTAATCGAAGAAAATATCCTGACGAAAGATTTGATTTCCGGTGATTCCGATTTAATGGAGCCGTATATCCCGGACGATGGAATGGTGCGGATATTCGACATGGATGGAAGGCTGGTAAAATCATTTACGGATGAAGAGGACCTCAAGGGGCTTGCGGTTAAATCCATGAACGAGAAAGGATATGATTTTGCCAAAGCTGACGGTGAATATGTATTGACCTACCGTTATCCTTATCCTGATGAGGGGAAGAAATTGGGGATGATCGAGGTCACACAGCCGCAGGATACCCTCCTTGATAATTTATCGACGCTTGCCCTCGTTTTGGGCGGTGCATCCCTTTTTGTCATTCTGTTATCGATTCTTGCCGGTAAGTGGCTGGCCAACCTGATCCTCAAACCGATATCGGTCATGAGCGGAACGATGAAGGATATTGAGAAAAGCGGGGAATTCAAACGGATACCGCTAACGGATCAATCAAAGGACGAGCTGCAGGTGATGGGAGCGGCATTCAACAGGATGATGGAAAGGCTGGAGCGGAATTATAACCAACAGCAGCAATTCCTTTCAGATGCCTCACATGAATTGAAAACACCGATTACGGTAATCGAAAGCTACTCCTCTCTATTGAAACGCTGGGGAATGAAGGATCAGGCTATTCAGGAAGAGGCAGTGGAGGCAATCCATCATGAAGCCGTCCGGATGAAAAAGCTGACGGAACATCTTCTGCAGTCAGCTTCCCAAACGGAACCTTCAGAAGATGTGGAAGGGAAAATAGAACTCATTTCGTTTTGTGAAGGGATTGCCCAAACATTCAGAAGGACGGGAAATCGTGAAATAACGATAGAGTCAGAGTTTAAGGAAATCTATGCAATGACCATTTCCAGTAAGCTTGAACAGGTAATTGTCATCCTATTGGACAATGCAATGAAATATAGTGAATCAAGTATACAGATCATGATAAAACGGCAGGATAATGAAATTGTCATCGGTGTGAAAGATCACGGCGGAGGGATATCACCAGAACATCTCCCACATGTATTTGACCGTTTTTATCGCGTTGATTCATCAAGGGCAAGGAAAACGGGAGGCAATGGGCTCGGGCTATCCATCGCCCGGACGCTTGTAGAGTCAATCGACGGTAAATTGGAGATTCAAAGCGAGGTGGGAGAGGGAACGTTGGTGACTCTTACTCTTTCTCATCAAATTCTAATCTAACGCTCATGTTCATTTCATGAAGGGTGCTTATTATAAAGGTAACAACTTAAAGGAGGAATCATTCATGAAAAAACAGTGGAGTACGATTAAAGAAGGTATCATTCAAAGGAAAAAGGTAATCATGACAGTGTCCATAGCGTCTGTATTGCTTTTCGGCGGTGCTGCTGGAACGACGGTATATGCAGTCAATAAGGGGAACCTATCCGAGGATGAGGCTGTCAAAATGATTTCAGAAAAACTAGGCGGGGAAGTTACTCAATTTGAAAAGGATTGGGACCAGCCGATGACCTATGAGATGACCGTAAAAACGAAAGAAGGCTATCAGGACGTTGACGTTGATGCTGAAAAAGGAGAGATTCTTTCTCTGGAGACGGAAGACGGTGATGATGAGGATATGAGCACACAACAAGCCGTGGAAACTGCAAAAGTCAGCAGTGATCAAGCTGAAAAGATTGCCTTGAAAGCGGTGGATGGTCAAGTAACGGATATCGAGCTGGATTCAGAGAATGGCACCCTTGTGTATGAGCTGGAAATAAAACAAGGACTAAAGGAATATGATGTAGTGGTGGATGCCACCACGGGAAAAGTATTGAAAAACCAAATGGATGATTAATCATATGTCATGTCGATAGTAATCCATGATATATGGAGATTGAAATGTATGAAAGGATTTGCCGGGTGGCAGATCCTTTTTTTATTTGCCAAGCCAGTGGGGAAGTGAAGCTTCCGCATCCTTAACGATCATATTAGTTCCTGGCTTCAGCATTGTTGAAAGATGGGCTTTTTTATACATATAAGAAGGAATTGAAAAGTAGAATCGCGAATAGGGGCATTAAGGAATCATATACAATGGAGGAATGTTTATGGGGAATTTGGAAAGGGCCCTGCACTTAAGGGAAAAGAAAGAATTCGAAAAATCCAATCGTATATTGATGGATCTAGCAAAGCAAAATCCCGGTGATGCAGTCATACAGTATCAGTGTGCCTGGAGTTTGGATATTCTCGGACTTGAGGTAAAGGCGGTGCCCTATTATGAAGCGGCACTCGAATTAGGTTTGCCGGAGGACGATGCAAAAGGGGCCTACCTCGGGTTGGGGAGCACATATCGCACAATAGGGGAATATGAAAAATCAAGACGGACATTGGAAACCGGACTGGCGAAGTTTCCTGGGGATAAGGCTTTATTGGTATTCAGGGCCATGGCATTTTATAATTTGGGCCAACATGATCTTGCGATGGAATCTCTTTTGAAGATCATTGCCGAAACCTCGAGGGATCAAGAAATACAATCTTATGCTAAGGCGATAGAATTTTATAGTGATAAACTGGATAAAGTTTTCACATAAAATCGTGCTCATCCCCAAACTATCCACAAACCTGTATAAAACCAGTCATTTTTACATAGCCGAAATGAATGAATCAACAAATTTGATGGGGAAATTCTTGCTTTTGCCACTTTTACGGATAAATGAATGTGGATAACCTCGGATTGTGGATAACTTTCCGGTTTTATTCACTACTTTTCCACAGGTAATCCACATATTCACCTTTAATATGAAAAAAACCCTGGCGATTAAGTCTCCAGGAATTTTTTATTGTAATGACTTAAGGCTAAAAGGGGATAAATATAACGATAGCTATGATAATGGATATACAAAAAATTTGCCATTCCCTGGCCTGCAGGATAATCATTGGTCCAGCTTTCTTGTTGACCTGCACGGATGAGATAGGCAATGCCTTTTTCAATCTCGGCTGCCGGCCTTTCTGATGCCGATATCAACGCATCCACAGCCCAGGCTGTATGTGTCAGTGTGCTAGTTCCGAGGGGGATATATCGTTGCTTGATATCACTGTAACAAGATTCACCCCAGCCGCCATCTTCATTTTGAATTTTCTTCAACCAAGTTAAGGCTTTTTGGATGGATGGATGTCCAGTGGCTTGCCCTGCTGCCTTCAGGCCGGTCAGTGCAGACCATGTGCCATATAGATAGCAGATGCCCCAGCGCCCATACCAGGAGCCATCACGCTTTTGGTCTTCCAGTAGCCAATCCACCGCTCTTTTACTGACTTCTTCCGGCTTTTTCATATTTGTATAGTTCCCCAGGAATTCCAGCGTCCTTCCTGTCAGATCAGCGGTGGAAGGATCAGTCAGGAGATATTTCGAACCCTCTATGGGAATAAGCTGCAGCCATTTATGGTCGTTATTCCGTTCGAAGGCGGGAAATCCACCATCATCATTTTGCATGGAGATCGTGAAGGCGACACCGCGCTGCCAGCTGTCCCGATTATCCGGCTTTGCTTGCAATTGCTTAGCCAGCGCCCGCAGTGAGGCGGTCGTATCATCGACATCCGGATTCATGGTATTCAAATCCGAGAACCCCCAGCCGCCGGGAATTGCGTCAGGATTATGGATCAGCCAATCTCCATACATATAATGCTGGCGTGACAGCAAGTACTGATTGGCCGCCTTGACCGCTTTGTCTTTGAAAGGCATTCCCGCTTCTTGAAGGGCGTAGCTTATTAAGGAGGTATTCCAAACATGGGGCGTCGTGAACTGGATATGTGTGTGTCCCTCAATGGAGCAGGCCATCCCCTTCAGACCGGCAATGGCCTTTAGAATCACTGGATCTCTTTTCGAATATCCAATTGAAAGGAGGGCAAAGATCATGAAAAAGGTGGAGCCGAAATAATTGTACAGTGTCCCGTCTGGTTCCAGCCTGTCGAGCATGAACCTTTTCGTTGAATCCAGGGCCAAGGAATGCAAATAATCCGGATATCCAATCAAGGTTTTGACGCCTGTTTGAAGTTTGGAGAAGAAGGAACGATATTCTTCGGTACGGTATTCTTCCCACACTTGCTCTTCGGAACTGTCCTCCCTTGTTTGAAATAAATCTTTTAAACTTGGCGTGTCCGGGGTCGTGATCTGAAACTTTTTATGGCCAAGCAATAGCAATGGAATCATGTTGACCCGCCCATATACGGAAAGATCATAAATGCTGACGAAAAAGGTCGGTGGCAGTAAGACCACTTCGAGAGGAATGGGGAATAGGCGCGGCCATTGATATTGTCCGGTGACAGTAAGCATCATTTTCGTTAACATTTTGGCCTGTTTGATGCCGCCCTTGGAAAGAATGAATTGTTTGGCTTTCCTCATATGGGGATGATTCTTATTGCGGAGTCCGCTAAAAAGAAGGCCATAGTAAGCCTCGATCGTAACCGTAACATTGCCGTCCTTCTCATCTTGGAAAAGTTTCCATGACCCGTTTTCCGTTTGCTTGCTTTCGATTCTTTTTACTAAAGCCTCTATAAGAGGAGTATCTTCCATATCTAGAATTTTCAATAATATGATCATATAGGCATCTGCTGTTATCCCGGTGTCAAAGGGATAATTCCACGAACCATCAGCGGATTGGTCTTGTTTCAAGCGATGAACAAGGCGATTGATTTCCGATTGTACATGTTGGTTCAATGTCTTTCCTCCTCAAAAAACACATTTTCCGTTTATATGTATATTCAAAACTTGTCGTTGCATTCAAGAAATCATGTCAGGCGCATCGTCCCACATGAATAAAGGAGGGGGAACTAAAAACGCTTTGGCAATGAAAGCTGCCAAAGCGTCATTTAGATCCTATGCATCATTTAACTGGTAAGGAAGATGACCGCATATAGCGGTAAATCGGCAGTTCTTTTCCTTTGGCAGCCGGGATGAAATTGAATGTCACGTAGCTGTCTATGCCCTCAGGTTCGAGGGCAAGGGAGATGAAGTTGGCATCAGGCTGAGCCATGTCGAAAACATAGCTTCCTTTTGGGAAATCCCGAGTTTTTGAAGTGACGTTGGTGGTGACTTCCCTTGTGGAATGTCCGCTTTCCAGTTCAGCGGAAACTTTTATATCATTGACCCTATAGCTTTCAACAGCTACCTTCATGGGTTTTTTTAATTTTTTCACTTCTACTCCCAATAGCTGAAGTTTTTCAGCGATATTTTTATATTCGGGCGGAAGGATATAGGCTGTCGGACGATCTCTGACAAGGGTAGGGTAGGCATCGGTTGAATCCAGCCAATCGATGGAGGCATCGACCATTTTCGCTTTCGCTAAATCGACTACCGTCAATTTTTGATCCTTAACCAATTTATTTTCGCTGGTGATGACGATTTTATCGTTATCATTTGCTCTTCGCCCTTTTTGCACGATTTCCGTTTCTGCCTGTTTAACGGCCTTTTTAACTTTACTTGCCTGTTCGGCTGTCGTTTTGATGAAGGCTGCCTGTGCTTTAGCTTGTGCAAAAACACGTCGATTAAAATCGGTACGGCCGATATTGATTCCCCTTGTTTCGATTAAATAGGTCATTGTATTTTTCAAGCCGAGGGCGTTTCGGCCAATCCGGGCTTCGGTGCTTCCTTCTGTGGCGGTAAGGACCCCATCATCAGAAGTGGCCAGTGTATAGTAATCGTGATAGGAAAGCTTTTCTTTTTCCAATGTTTTAAAAACATTGGGTAAAAGCAGTTGATCGGATGCTTTTCGAAGCTGTTCGGGAATATTTAAATTCTTGGCTGAGGAGATGAGTAAATCATAAGAAGCGATCGATCCATTTGCTCCGACCTTTTTCAGGGGGACGGGATTCACTGTATATTCATGTACATCCAGAATGACTTCCGGTTCATAATCATCGATTGATTGATGAATCGTCTGTACTTCAGGATATTCCACTTTTAAGTAGTCCCTATTCGCATCCATGTCATTTGCGGTAAATCGTTTGAAATAATAAGAGCCATCGGGATTGACCCGTGGAACGATGGCAACATTGACTTTATCGAGGACATCACCAAGCTTGCCTTCAGCCAGCCATTGTGCAAGGACTAATGTTGATTCACCCGATGCGGGTTCATTGCCATGGATCTGACCTTGAATCCAAATCAATGGTTTATGTGAACCCTTAATCGGTCTTTTTGAATCCTTGCTGAAAAGAAGCATCGGGATGTCGCGTCCTTCTGTGGATTTACCTATCGTCTTGACCTGGATGTTCTTGTTTTTATGGGCGAGGGACTTGATATGATCAAACATTTCTTCCTGGCTCGTAAAGGCGATCTTGTTTTGTTTAAAGGCAGGGGTCTTGAAAGAAACATTAGGGTCAGGGAAAAGGTGGGAGAGGTTATCTGGTTGAATGTAGCTTGGACCATTTCCATAATAAGGGGTGAATTCTTCGGCTTCGGCTAAGGGGCCAGGCAATCCAGTGACGAGACCTAGTGTTACGACTGATACAATGGTAGGAATGATTTTTTTCATGGACGTCCTCCTGTCTATCTTTTTCCATAAATTATCATATATTAAACTATTTATACAGTGAAAACATATGAAATAGTGAAAAACAGGAAGTAACGACTAGATTAATGATTCCATGGTAAAATTCGCAATCCTTTTAATAGATGTTCATCACCTGTATTCTGTATAATTACAGGTGGAAAGTCAAAATGATACAGATCAAGCTATTTGCTTGGCCCGTATCATTTCAATTCATCATATAACTTATTTAAAAGATCCTGTGAATCTTCGCCGCTCATTATCTGGCCGTTCACTTTCGCATAGGGGGTTTTCTTACAAAGTTTACACTCACTCAAACATTCATATTCCTTATATTGAATCCTTGGATTCTCTAAGAACTTACCATAATCGGCAATTGTTTGTTCATTAAGGAAGCGGTCAAGATTATTTTGGCAAAATTCAATTTGGATTTTCGCCTTTTTTGAGAACACTTTGGATAACAAGTTTTTCATCATATCGCTTCTTTCATTGGAAGAGTAAATATTTGTTATTTTGATTTTATCACTTCCTGAAACGAAATGCATGGTTGATTCATCCGAATCCATTACAATTTGACTATCGGGAGAATATCAAGTATTTCCCTTGTATATATTGACACATGTCCAAGAAATGATAGAATAAGAATGGATGATAATGAATCTCATTATCACGAATGGAAGATCCTTGTAACTATAGCAACTTAATGAGTCCCATTTCAATAGGTGACTTAATGATAGTCTTTATTCAAATATATTTAATTAAAAATATTATCGCTGTATTAAAGTGAGATAGGAAGAGTAGGAAATGTAGATGAAGATAAGATATTTAGTCATGGCGTTAATTGTTTTATCATTTACGTCATTATTCATTGGTGTAAAAGATATTACCCCCCTGGATTTATTGAATCTAAGTGATGATAAAGTGCAAATCATGCTGCAAAGCCGTTTCCCCAGAATGGTGACCATAGTCATTGCCGGTATTGTGATGAGTATAAGCGGTCTGATCATGCAGCAATTGAGCCGCAATAAATTTGTATCCCCGACGACTGCCGGTACCATGGACTCTGCAAGGCTGGGACTTCTTCTTGCCATTATCATTTTTCCATCGGCAGCACTTATTGAGAAAATGGCATTCGCTTTCATATTCGCTTTGGCAGGTACATTCTTGTTCATGAAAATTCTTGATCAAGTGAAATATAAGGATACGATCTTCATTCCATTGGTTGGTTTGATGTTTGGTAATATCGTAGGATCGATCTCGACTTTCTTTGCCTATAAATATGATTTGATTCAAAGCCTCAACACATGGATGAATGGTGATTTCTCGATGATCATGTCGGGAAGGTACGAACTTATATATCTAAGTATCCCGCTAGTCATTCTCGCATACTTCTTTGCCAATAAATTCACTGTGGCAGGGATGGGTGAGGAGTTTGCTATCAATCTAGGACTCAATTATAAGCTTATAGTCAATTTTGGATTGATCATCGTGGCATTATCCTCCACTGTCGTTTTGTTAACGGTGGGAACGATTCCTTTCATAGGATTGATCGTACCGAATATTGTATCCCTTTACCTTGGTGACAATTTGAAAAAGAGTCTTTCTCATACAGCATTGCTAGGGGCAGTCTTCCTATTGATCTGCGATATTCTGGGCAGGATCCTCATATATCCATTTGAAATCCCGATCGGACTCGTGGTTGGTGTGATAGGAAGCGCCGTATTTATCTATTTGATACTGAGGAGAAAGGCATATGAATAATAAAAGTAGGATCATTATATTGGCTGTTCTTGCAGCTGCTTTAACGGCAGGTTATATCTTTTGGGACCTTGGCCCGAATTGGGACTATGCACTGCCGAGAAGGGTCATAAAAATCATCGCCATCATCGTGGTTGGCTGTGCAATTGCTTTTTCAACAGTAATTTTCCAGACGGTCACGAATAATAAAATCCTGACGCCAAGCATTTTAGGGTTGGACTCCATGTATATGCTGATTCAAACGGGAGTGATTTTCATCTTCGGTTCAACGCATATCATGATCATGAATAAAAATCTCAATTTCCTGATTACACTTGCGGCCATGCTCATTTTTGCAAGCCTGCTGTTCAAGTTCATGTTCAAGAAAAACCGCAATATTTATTTCCTATTGCTGATCGGTATCATCTTCGGAACCTTATTCGGCAGCATGTCTTCATTCATGCAGGTATTGATTGACCCGAATGAATTCCAAATCATTCAAAATAAAATGTTCGCCAGCTTCAATAATGTCAACACGGACCTGTTAACGTTAGCTATTATCCTCATGATTGCGGCAATGATATATTTCATGAGATTTCTGAAGTATTTAGATGTCATGTCCCTGGGAAGGGACCAAGCCATAAACTTGGGTGTGGATTATGATTTTGTCACGAAGCGGGTTTTAATCGTCGTTACGGTTTTAATTTCCATTTCGACTGCCCTGATCGGTCCGATCACGTTCCTTGGATTGCTTGTTGCAAATGTGGCTTATCAATTCATTAAGTCCTATCAGCATAAACATATCCTCCCGGGTGCAATGCTGATCAGTGTGATTGCCTTGGTCGGCGGCCAATTCATTGTAGAGAGGATCTTCACGTTTTCCACGACCTTAAGTGTCATCATCAACTTTGTCGGCGGCGTCTATTTCATCTATCTTCTATTAAAGGAGAATAAATCATGGTAGAAGTGAAAAATTTATTCAAAAAATATAATAATAAAACGGTTGTCGAGGATGTTTCCATTGAAATAATGAAAGGGAAAATCACATCCTTCATCGGTCCCAATGGAGCGGGGAAAAGTACCGTCCTTTCGATGATCAGCCGTCTCATTACCCGGGATTCAGGAGAAGTCCTGATCGAGGGTAAGGATATGGGGAAATTCAATAGCAATGAACTTGCGAAAAAGATTGCCATCTTAAAGCAGGCTAACCACATCAATATCCGTTTAACGATTCGTGAACTCGTCGCCTTTGGCCGTTTTCCTTATTCACAAGGAAAGCTGACGAAAGAGGATTGGAAATACGTCGATGAAGCGATTGAATATATGGAACTTGCTGACATGCAGGATAAGTTTCTTGACCAGCTTAGCGGCGGGCAGCAACAGCGGGCCTTCATTGCCATGGTCATTGCTCAGAACACGGAGTATGTGCTTCTTGATGAACCCCTGAACAATCTTGATATGAAGCATTCCGTCCAAATCATGAAGGTATTGAGGAGATTGGCCGATGAATTGGGGAAAACGGTCATCATCGTCATTCATGACATTAATTTTGCATCCTGTTATTCCGACTATATCGTCGCATTGAAGGATGGCAAGGTTGTTCATAATGGTCCTACCGAACAAGTCATCAATTCCAATGTATTAAAGGAAATTTATGATATGGATATTGAAATCCAAAGTATCAATGACAATAAGATCTGTGTGTACTTCACATAAGACAATTCCAAAATTGGTTTTAAATTACTTCAGTATTCATAGCCGTCCAGAAGTCACACTATACGCTTCTTAGGCAGTTAAGAGTTGGCGGGCGCCCAAGACTTTAGCCGCCTCCTGTTCATCTGGCAGGAAAAGTGTTGAAGGTGAACTCTGTGATGGTGAGGATTCAATATGTAATTTTAAATAAAAAAATTTTTCGAGGTGACCATAATGATTAAGAAATTATCCTTACTGCTTTTGGTTGCAATGCTGGCTGTAGTGGCTGTAGCTTGTGGATCAGATAAGGAAAAAGAAGAATCAAGCACGAAAAAAGAAAGTGCTAAAAGCGAAGAAATTACGGTTAAGCACCAACTAGGCGAAACGAAAGTAAAAACAAACCCTGAAAAAGTCGTTGTATTCGATATGGGTACTCTTGATACTCTTGATAAATTAGGTGTGGAAGTAGCAGCTGTCCCTCATGATGGACTTCCGGAATACCTTTCTAAATATAAAGGTACAACTGAAAATGCCGGTGGATTAAAAGAGCCTGACTTCGAAAAAATCAACGAAATTGCTCCAGACCTAATCCTTATTTCTGGCCGTCAATCTGAAGCATATAAAGAATTAAGCAAAATTGCCCCTACTGTTTTTGTAGGTGTGGATACAACAAAGTATATGGAATCGTTTGAAGAAAACGTAACACTTTTGGGTAAAATCTTCGATAAAAAAGACGAAGCAGCTAAAGAATTGGCAAGTGTTGAAGAAAACATTAACGCTTTGAAAGAAAAAGCTCCGACTGACAAAACTGGTTTAATCGTTCTGGCCAGCGGCGGAAAAGTAAGTGCTTACGGACCTGATTCAAGATTTGGAATCATCCATGATGTATTCGGAGTACCTGCAGTGGATGATAAATTGGAAGTATCGACACATGGTCAAAGTATTTCTTTCGAATACATTGCTGAAAAAAATCCGGACTACCTATTCGTTGTAGATAGAGATGCGGTTGCCGGTGATGGAGCTGCAGCAAAAGAAACGATTGAAAATGACATTGTAAAAAATACAAAGGCATTTAAAGAAGGTAACATCATTTATCTAGACCCTAACTACTGGTATTTATCAGGCGGCGGTTTAGAATCTGTTGACGCTATGGTTAAAGAAGTTTCAGAAGGCATTAAGCAATAAATATGATGAAAGATAATCCTGTCCCCGATCGAGGGGCAGGATTTTTTATTTTTTATAATAAAGCTGGATGAAACAAATATACTAACAAAGGGGAAGAAAAGAATTCCTGCAAAACACAGGTAAGCTTATAATAAGGCGCCCACAACCCAATTAAGGGGGAATGGGAAAGGACAAGGTCTATATTCCGCCTGTTGCCCCTGCTATGGCTTATATGGCCTGCAATCGTAAGAATATGACCCTTCAGCCAAAATGGAAAATTCAGTTTCTTCCTATTATACTGTCTTTTGCATCCTTTCCGGTTCCAGGAGGGATTTGAAATCGTAATTTATGTTAAATTTGGGAAATTGCATCTTTTATGGATGATAAAAATATTATGATCTCCACTTCAAATTATCGGGGAGAATTCGGTGTCATTAATTTTCAGGAAAAATTATTAGAAAAAAGCTGAATAAAAAAGCTGAGGGGAATGATGTCGATACTTCGTGTAATCCATTTGTTATTTTTTGAGATTCAAGGGTGACTGGACGCAATAATGAACGGGTCAAACTTTTACAGGCACGGGGTTTCAAAAGTACGGATGAGAAAAGCATCCATGTAACCGGCAATCCATTTTAAACTGTCGAATTATCGGGAAAAAAATCCTGGGATATAACCATAGCTTTCAATAATTGAAGGTTTATATCTTTACATATTTTGTAATGTGCTGGTTTTTTTATAAAGAGTCGTTTATAATGGTAAAAGCCTGAAGGACGTTAAAATATTTAGTGACTGCCATCCGCAGTCACACCAAAAAATTACGGTAATATTTATTGGATTAAGACATGTAGTTCCTATATATTTGTTATAGGTGCGCTGAACATTCGAGACGGGCGAAACTCTGTTATTTTTTCAAAGGCTTGTTCATAAGCTAAAGAAGTCTTCTGGATATAAGAGTTATGGATGTGACAAAAGGTGGTTTTCACAATCTTGACTATCCAAGTGAAAGAATGCTATTATAAGGTTTCCGATTTTCCGTCTTTTGTAAGTTTGTAAAAATTTATATAAATAAACCACTAGATTAATAGAGGTGAAAGCATGAATAATTTTCTTAAAAAAAGCCGGCATTTATTTGCAGATAACATACTAGGCTTTTTCTTTATTGCGGTAGTCTTGTTTTGGATAAAAACTTATATTGGATATCGAATTGAATTTAACTTAGGTCTTGAAAATGGCCTGCAACAGTTCTTACTGTTCATAAATCCGATTAGTTCAGCCATTTTATTCTTTGGCTTGGCACTATTGGCTAGAGGCAAAAAATCGTTTAAATGGATTATCAGGTTGAACCTATTGATGTCCTTATGGTTATTCTTCAATTTTGTATACTACCGGTCATTTACCGATTTCATTACATTGCCAACTTTGACGCAAGTGCAAAATGCCGGTGATTTGGGACCGAGTATTTTAGAATTATTTAAAGGCCATGATGTATTTTATTTCCTTGATACGGTTCTTTTGATCGTATTGTACAGATTCAAAGACTTTAAAGTGGAAGACTTCAAAGTCAAACGCCGTACAGTTGGAATGGTTTACCTAGCGGGACTAGCAATTTTCGCCATCAATTTGGGACTTGCTGAAAAGGATCGCCCGCAATTATTATCAAGAACATTCGACCGGAACTATATCGTCAAATATTTGGGCATGTTCAACTATACTGTTTATGATGCCGTTCAGAATACTAAAACATACGCTCAGCGTGCGACTGCAAACAGCACGGATATTGCCGAAGTCGTCAACTATACGAAGGCAACAAGCGCTGAACCAAACCCTAAGTACTTTGGTGCAGCCAAAGGCAAGAATGTCATCTACCTGCATTTGGAATCGATGCAGAATTTCCTGATCGATTATAAGTTGAATGGGGAAGAAGTAACTCCATTTTTGAACTCACTTGCAGCAGATAAGTCAGATTTCATGCGCTTTAATAATTTCTTCCATCAAGTAGGCCAAGGTAAAACAGCGGATGCCGAATTCATGCTTGAAAATTCCCTGTTCGGTTTACCGCAGGGGGCAGCATTCACAAACCGATCTCAAAATACGTATCAAGCAGCACCAGCGATTTTAGGACAACAAGGATACACTTCTGCTGTGTTCCATGGTAATTACAAATCTTTCTGGAACCGCGATAATATGTATAAGTCTCTTGGCTTCAATCAATTTTTCGATGCTAACCATTATAATATGGAAAATAAAGAGGAAGTACTAAGTTATGGATTAATGGATAAGCCGTTCTTTAAGGAATCGATTCCAATGTTAGAAACGCTTAAACAGCCTTTCTATGCAAAATTCATGACGGTATCTCATCATTTCCCATATGCAATGGACCAGGAAAAAGCAACAATCGGAAAGCATACGACAGGCGATGCTTCCGTTGATAGTTACTTCCAAACTGCACGTTATGCCGATGAGGCGCTTAAAGAGTTTTTCGATTATCTGAAGGAATCCGGTCTATATGATAACTCGGTAATCGTTATGTATGGTGATCACTATGGTATTTCCGAAAACCATAAAGAAGCCATGTCAAAAGTGCTTGGCAAGGATGTTGGCGCATTTGAGAATGCCCAATTGCAACGTGTACCATTATTGATTCATGTTCCAGGTGTTGAAGGCGGGGAAATGAATCAATACGGAGGACAGATTGACCTTCTCCCGACTTTATTGCATCTGATGGGAATTGAATCTAAAGATTATGTACAATTCGGTTCCGATTTATTGTCAAAAGATCATAATGAAGTGGTACCTTTCAGGAATGGTGATTTTGTAACACCGGAGGTCACTTCCATTAAAGGGAAATATTACGATACTAAAACAGGAGAATTGGTCGAGGAAAATGATGACATCCTCAATTATAAAACGAGAGCTGAAACGATGCTCAATTTATCCGACCAAGTAGTGAACGGCGACTTACTCCGTTTCTATACTCCAAACGGCTTTAAACCGATTGATCCTGCTGACTATGATTACACATATGATGAAGAAGGTTCTAAGGAAGAAAAGTCCGATAAATAAGGCTAATGAAAAGAACAGGCAGGAAGCCATCGCTTCCTGCCTGTTCTTTTATATGCGTAATCCTTTATTGGTCATCATGGCAATATACTTTCTGATTTCATCAGGCTTCCCTGCATATTTTTCGGCACGCTGTTCGTCTTTCATGATTTTATCCTTTGCTTTGACCAGGATTTCTTCACCCTTATCTTTGGGCACGACCACTACTCCATCTATGTCCCCTATGATGATGTCCCCTGGATATACGGTGACACCTCCACAGGATATGGGCACATAGGTTTCGCCTACGCCTGCCTTGCCGCTAGAGGCAACCGTCGTCCCTTTGCTGAAAACAGGGAAATTCAATTGTTTAATGGCTTCAAGGTCGCGAATGACCCCATCGACTACGAGGCCGCCAATTTCCATGGTTTGCATCATGCCGACAACAAAGTCTCCTGCTATAGCCCGGTATGTATCACCCTTGCTGTCAACGACAATTATATCCCCAGGCTTGGCTTCACCGATTGCTTTTAACACGGCAGAATTATCACCGACGGGAATCTGTACGGTCAAAGCTCGTCCGGCCATACGAAATTCTTCCTTTAAGGGTTTTATTGCTGAATCCAGATTGCTCAACCCTTCCATTGCATCTGAAATCGCCGTGGTGGGCAAATTCCTGAACTGTTGAATAAGATTATCCATGACTATGATTCCTCCTTAAGAGTTAATGAATATAGCCTAATTATACAAAAATTTCGTAATTTTCTAATAGTTTTCAGCTTGATAAAATGGTAAGTGTTGTTCACTGTCTGTTACGCCGGTTCATAACCGAACTGCGAATTTTTAAGAAATACAGGCACCCATTTTTTCATTTTTAATAGGAAGTGCTTGAAGGAGTGATGACTATGCCATGGCAACAAAAAATTAGCTATTTAATAGGTCAGCCTGTTGGGATTTCATTAACGAATGGACAAGGGACGTCAGGTGTTTTTTGTGGTACTTCAGGTGAAAAGCTTCTTGTTATTGAATATATGTATCAAGCACAATTCGCCTTAAAACAATACGATTTTTATATGATTCAGGATATAAATTCATTTCCGCCCTGTCAGAACACACAACCATTATATTAATGAAAAGACCCAGTTTAGAGGGGCTTCAGGCTTTATATAAACTCGATGAAAATCGAATTTGCCTAAAGTTTTTTTACGGTTTGTACAATTTGAACGTTGCCTCCAAGTATTCGCTATCCGCGGGCGGTCCGGGAGCCTCCTCGGCGCTTCTGAGCCTGCGGGTTCTTTATGGACGCGCATTTCCGCAGGAGTCTCGCACACCCGCTCCAATTGTTATAACTCTTAGATAGAACCCTTTTGCCTACAGTCTTCATTGTTTGTTTAAAACTTAAGGTGATTCCTCAACCCTTCCATTGCATCTGAAATCGCCGTGGTGGGCAAATTCCTGAACTGTTGAGTAAACTATTAGTTTTCCGTTTGATAGTATGGTAAATGAGTGTAATCAATACCTGAAGGGGGAGGGAAGCTCAGCTGTCACAAGGGGGTTGAAGTCCAATTCCGTTTTAATCAAACGATTGATTAAACTGTATAGATCATCGCTATGAAGATTGAAATCCTGCATAGATACAGTCCTAGCAATAGTAATGGTCGGGTCTCCATGGCAGTTTATCCGTACAGGAACATTCTTCCGAAGCAAGGGTAGAATGCTGGTGCATATCCTCGGTATTTTTTACTGATCTGGATGGGGGTGTCAGCGAAGAAATCCATAACACAGCCAGTGTGCAGGGGATACTTACATTCTTCAAAGCAGGAGCAGAATCAAGACGGATGTTGCCAATGTAAGCCAAAGGGGGCTGAAAACTTCTGGATGAATGATTAAAAAAATGATTCCTGCAATCGTGGCGGCCTGCTGTATGGTCATATGTCTAATGAAGTGGATTCCAGCTTTAAAACAGGCTTTAAGAAGAGGCATTTGATTCATTTTCATTCCTCCTTTTACTTTCAATAATATGACCAGGCATAAAAGAAAATACATGGTGATTCGTTTTCTGCTCAATTATTACGGGTATAGTAAAGGTAAAATAAAAGGAGGAATCTAGGTGATCATTGTATATATTAGTCTTGCCCTCTTTATCGGATCGATTATTTATTTAGCGTTTTTTGCTTTTAAAACATTTAAGGATACCAAACCGACAATTGAAAATGTGAATCAAACCGTTACACGCATCCAGGCCAAAACGGATCAGATTAAATCGGAAACGGACCAACTCGCCATGACCCAGCAAGAAATCACTGAAGATGTTGAATATAAAAAAGAGGCTGTCCAATATACGGTTGAGGCGGCTAAAGAAATACCTGAACCCTTTAAGAATATTTGGTTTTCAATAAAAGGTGACAAGTGGAAGCTTAGAAACAGAAGCGATGCATAAGTGTTTGACCGATCTGAAATGTACATGATATAGTATGGAAATACTATGTTTCTAGGGTTCCTCGGTTGAATGTTACCGGCCGGAATGGTCCAAGAGAAACGCGCAGTAATCTGCGTACACGGAGGGAAAAAAGCCCGGGAGGTTATGAAAGATGACCTCCCGGGCTTTTTCTGTAATTGGAGGCGGAAAAGATGGCATGGATTCAATTGGTGATTGCAGGATTATTTGAAGTGGTATGGGCGACAAGTCTAAAGTATACCGAGGGTTTTACGAAATTATTACCTTCTATCATAACGATTGCTGGCATGGTTATTAGTTTTTATTTTTTGTCATCGGCGATAAAAACTCTGCCTATGGGAACAGCGTATGCAATCTGGACTGGAATAGGGGCTCTTGGGGCTGTTCTGGTAGGCATCATCGTTTTTAACGAGCCTAAGGATGCGATGCGATTGGTATTCGCCGGTTTTATTTTGGTTGGAATTATCGGCTTGAAGGTCACTTCTTCTGAATAATCTGCCCACTCCTCGCAAATAGTAATGTTAAATGATTTTTGAGGAGTGAAGAATATGAACTATAAAGCGATAGTATCAAGTGCAATGATGGCTTTAGTGATTACAGGTTGTGCAACGAATGATAACGAAGATGCCAGTGAAAATCTTGGCCTGAATCGTACTCATCAGGATAATTTGGATAATCCGATGAATGTAGGCGACACAAGGCAAAATGTTAATAATGTCAATAATGATAATAATATCAATAATGATAATAATGATAATGGCGTAAACGGTATGAGGGTCTCCGAGGATATCTCAAATCGAGTCGAAGCTTTGAAGGAAGTAAGTAACGCAAATGTCATCGTGACTGAAAATAATGCCTATGTAGGCGCAGTATTAAAAGACGGCGGGGAAAAGGATATCTCGAATGACCTTAAAGAAAGGGTTGCTGATGCAGTAAGGGCAGCGGATCCATCTGTAGACCAAGTTTATGTGTCGGCAAATCCGGACTTTGTTCAAAGAATGGATAGGTATGCGAATGATATCGAGAATGGAAAACCCGTTGAAGGATTTGCTGAAGAGTTCCGTGAACTTGTAACACGGATCTTTCCAAGTCCAAGATAATTGGAAAATTAAGAAGTAAAGACCTATCCGGTGGATTCCGGATAGGTCTTTTCCTATTTTAAAGATATCCGTGGAACATGACTAACTTTAAATAGGGTGGTTACAATAATCGAATGAACGAAAAACTTTGTATTGGGGGTGGGAAGGTGAGGTTTTTTAAGGACAAGAGGGAAACGGATTCAGCATCCTTTCAGGTTACTTCCAAGGATTTTCAGGAACTCCTTAAAAAGTTTAAAGCATCTAATGATTTTCTTACCTTCCAATTCCCGAATGATGATGGCTATATCATCTCCTACTTCAATTCACTGGTCAGTGTACAACAGCTCCACGAACAAGTATTGGCGGTCATGTCGAATCAACCAAAGAAGGTCCTTAAGCAACTAAAAGGCGATATTCCGATGGAAGATATGAAATTGACGGCTGATTTAAAAGACATTCAAAGATTGGTTTTGGAAGGATCGATCATGATTCAATACAAGCAAGATGATGAAATGTGTTTGCTCATACCGTGTGTTCACAGTGTGAAAAGGCAAATTTCAACACCTGAGTCGGAGTATACGGTCGTTGGATCCAAGGAGGCGTTTGTTGAATCGCTTGATTCGAATTTGAATCTGATCCGTAACCGATTGCCCACTCCTGAATTGCAGTCCAAGGAATTTAGGGTCGGGAGCATCTCGCAAACAAGGATAGCGGTACTCTACATAGATGGGGTGGTAAATCAACAGATCATCAAGACGGTCATACAGAGAATAGAAGATATAGAATATGATACGATCGTCGATATTTCGTTCGTAAGCCAGATGATCACGGATAATCGGAATTCGATGTTCCCGCAATTGATTGATACGGAGCGGCCTGATCATCTGGCCAGTGTATTATCGGAAGGGAAAATAGGGATCATGCTGGATGGATCTCCTCATGCATTGGTTGGTCCCAATACCATCATTTCATTCTTCTCGTCATTTGAAGATTATTTTCAAATTTGGAATCTCGGTACTTCATTCCGTTTGATTCGGCTTTTCGCCGTGCTGTTTTCCGTTTTGTCATCACCTCTGTATGTGGCCGTTTTAACCTATCATTATCAAGTGATCCCAACGGATTTGCTGCCAATCTTAATATCATCCAGGGGAGTGATCCCTTTTCCGCCGATCTTGGAAGCGATCGTGCTGGAAGGGACGATCGAATTGCTGAGGGAAGCAGCGGTCAGGCTGCCTGCCAAGGTTGGCTCCACCATCGGCATTGTTGGCGGTATAGTCATCGGTTCAGCCGCTGTGGAAGCGGGATTTGTCAGTAACGTCTTGTTGATGCTTGTCGCTTTGGCTGCCTTGGCTTCATTTACGGTGCCGATTTACCAAATCAGCAATACGATTCGCCTTATCCGCTTTCCCTTTCTAATTGCTGCCCAGTTATACGGGCTGTTTGGAATAGCTTTATGCAGTGCATTCATTTTAAGTCATTTATTGAAATTGACTTCGCTTGGCAGTCCTTATTTAGACCCGCTTTACCCGTTAAGAATTCATGACTTTAAAGATAGTCTGATTCGCCTCCCTTTTTCAAAGCAGAAAAAACGCCCGCAGTTTCTGCGGACGGAAAATCCACTAAGGATAAGGAAAGAGGCGGAAAAACGAAACACCCGTAATGATATCGATGAATAAGGAAGTAGAAAGCGGTGAGAAGGAATGGAAGTCAAACCAAATGAAACAAAACAAATATCTCCATTTTTTGTTTTTTTCCTCATGCCCGGCATGCAGATTGGAGTAGGGATATTGGGGTTTGAACGGATCATAGCGAAAGAGGCTGGCCAAGACGCATGGATATCGGTCCTAATATCAGGGTTGATCATAAATGTTCTGCTTTGGATGTGTTTCAAGCTTTTGGGCAGGGGCCCTCAAACTCTTGATTTGGTTGCCATCCACAAGGATTTGTTTGGTAAATGGGTGGGGAATGCTTTCAATATTTTATTCATCTTCTACTTTATCATGATTTCCATCATTCTTATCAGGACTTATTTAGAAGTCATTCAGGTTTGGATGTTCCCTGGTGTCAATGTCCTGATGCTGATAACCATCATTCTTATTCTCGTGTATAACTTTGTGGAGGGAGGTTTCAGGGTCATTACCGGTTTTTGCATAATCGGCCTTATAATCGGATCGCCATTATTCCTCTTGAATTATTTCCCTTTGAAGTACGCCCACTTTGAAAATTTGGGTCCTTTTCTTGACCATTCCTTTTTGGAAATCATGAAGGCCTGTAAGAAAATGACTCTGAATTACCTTGGTTTTGAATTAATCCTCATTTATTATCCTCTCATTAAAAATCGTGAGAAATCTCAAAAGTGGGCCCACTTAGGGGCGTTGTTCACTATGGTGATATATGTGGTATCCATACTTGTTTCATTAGCCTACTATCATCAAGATCAGCTGAAAGATGTAATTTGGGCAACTTTGACGTTATGGAAAATTGTAGACCTTCCATTCATTGAAAGGTTCGAATACATAGGGATTTCCGTTTGGCTGTTCATGGTGCTGCCGAATGTTTGCCTAGGGGTTTGGGCCGCAAGCAGGACAGCGAAAAGAGTATTCGGATTTAGACAAAAAAAGATGTTGGTTCTCATTCTGATCATCATTTTGGTTTCCTGCATTTTTTTGGATAACCGCTATAGGATCGATAAGTTTAACACGATCAGTTCGCAAATTGGTTTTTATATCGTTTATTTGTATCTTCCTCTCTTATTCATATGGCAGTCGATCGTCTATAAATTCAGGGGGCATAAATCATGAAAATCAAACTTCTCTTGATAACATTAGCAAGCTTTTTGATGACGGCGTGCGGCGTGGAAAAGCAAATATTAGAAGATATATTAATTGCTGAAGTCGTAGGTTATGATGATGCCGGAGACAAGAAAATCAAAGGAACGGTCGTTGTCAGCGTTCCTCAGCCTGGAGAGGAAGCAGATCTGGGTAAAGAAGTATATGAAGCGGACTCCCATGATATAAAGGCGGCCCGCCAGCAGGAAAATGCAAAAACACCATACCCGATTGTCGGCGGGAGACTGACAGTCACTCTATATGGTGAAGAATTGGCAAGTAAGGGATTGAATGATTATGTCGATACATATAGGCGTGACCCAATGGTGGGAAGGGATTTGTATTTAGCGGTCGTTCATGGCAAAGCGGAGGATGTAGTTAAAATGGAGCCGAAGTTGATTAAAACTCCAGGGGTTCAAGTGAAGGAGCTGATCGAACAGAATATAAGGACTAATTTGCCTGATGTAGATCTTCACAGGTATTTATATGCGTGTCATGGTAAAGGGATCGATCCGGTCTTGCCCTTATTGGAAACAACAGAAGACCAAATACGGGTAAGGGGGATCGCCTTGTTTAAAACGGATCGTTATATTGGTAAATATATACCTTATGAAGACGGCTTTTTATATAAGGTCCTTAGTGAAAATTTTAAGCTGGGGAGTTATGAAATTAAATGGAAGGAAAATGACTTTACCGATATCAATAACGTGGAGTCACGTGTCCATTATCATATTTCGAATGCCAATCAAGACCCAAAGGTCAGGATTGAAGTGAAAATGAAAGCGAGTCTGCTAGAGGTCCAAGGCTACGACTTGGGCAAAGCGGTCGACCTGAATAAAATAGAGGCCAGGGCCGAGCAGGTCATTGGCAAAAAATTAAATGAGATGGTAACCATGTTTCAGGAGAACCATATAGATCCGCTTGCACTCGGTGATCATGCTAAAAGTAAAACAAGAAATTTTGATCAAAAACATTGGGAGGAGGCATATCCCGATATTCCAATCGAGGTCGATCTGGATATTGAAATGATTCAAACGGGAATAGCTGAATAAAAGTAGAATATTCTGGAGTTTTCCCCTTTATAATAGGGTATTGGTGTAAGGATTGTGTCAATGCGGCTAAAAAAGGGGGAAAAGCATGGACAAAGCATGGTGGAAAGAGGCAGTTGTGTATCAAGTGTATCCAAGGAGTTTTATGGATAGTGATGGCGATGGTATTGGTGATATAAATGGGATTTTGATGAAGCTAGATTATTTACAAGAGCTGGGTGTGAACGTGATATGGCTATCCCCAGTTTATCAATCTCCCAATGATGACAATGGGTACGATATCAGTGATTATAAAGCAATCATGACTGAATTCGGGACCATGGCCGATTTCGATAGGTTGTTGAAGGCCGTTCATGAACGTGGAATGAAGATCATGATGGACCTGGTGGTCAATCATTCTTCAGATGAACATCCATGGTTCGAGGAATCCCGTTCCTCAAAAGACAATCCGAAACGTGATTACTATATTTGGAAACCTGGCAGGGATGGGAAAGAGCCAAATAATTGGGAGTCGATTTTTAAAGGTTCAGCATGGGCATATGATGAAAGAACCGATGAATATTATTTACATTTATTCAGCAGGAAACAACCGGATTTAAACTGGGAGAACCCTAAGCTCCGTGAGGAAGTTTACAGCATCATGACTTGGTGGCTGGATAAGGGTGTCGATGGCTTCCGGATGGATGTCATCAACTTCCTTTCAAAAGATCAAAGCTATTCAGATGGAGCCGTTCATCATGAGAAGCAGTATGGTGATGGAAGCCCCTTTTTCCTGAATGGACCGCGCATACATGAGTTTCTGCAGGAAATCAATCAACGGGCACTTTCTGGACATGACGTGATTACGGTTGGGGAAATGCCAGGCGTCACACCGGAGGAAGCGCAATTGTTCACAGGTAAAGATCGTGGTGAGCTACATATGGTCTTTCAATTCGAACATATGGATTTGGGGAGGGGACCAGAAGGGAAATGGAGTAACGAAAAATGGAATCTAACCGATTTAAAGCGAATTCTCTCTAAGTGGCAGACTGGTTTGGAGGGGGATGGCTGGAACAGTTTATACTGGAACAACCATGATCAGCCCCGGGTTGTCTCAAGGTTTGGTAATGATGGAAAGTATCGTATTGAAAGCGCAAAGATGCTTGCCGCTTGTCTTCATATGCTGCAAGGTACACCTTATATATATCAAGGGGAAGAGCTGGGAATGACCAATGTTGCATTTGAAAGCATCGATGAATACCGGGATATCGAAACATTGAATTCATATGACGAACTCGTCCATTCTCATGGCTGGTCAAAAGAGCGGATGATGTCAGCCATCCACGCCCGCAGCCGGGATAATGCGAGGACACCGATTCAGTGGAATGACTCCCGGAACGCAGGATTCACGAAAGGGACCCCTTGGATTAAGGTTAATCCCAATTTTCCCGAGATTAATGCAGAAAAGGCTTACAATGATCCGAATTCCATTTTTTATTTTTATAAAAAGCTTATCCAACTGCGCAAGGAACATGATATCGTCGTTTATGGCCGTTTTGAACTGCTGTTGCCGGATGATGAACGAATATTTGCCTACACGAGATCGTTTGAGGAAGAAAAGCTGTTGGTACTGTGCAACTTTAAAGAAGAGCAGGCCTCTTATACTTTGCCTGAAGAGCTTCATGCATATTCTGCCACAAAGCTGATCGGCAATTATGATCAGGAGGAAGAAGGAATCTCCAGCAAACCCCTGCAACCATATGAATGCAGTGTTTATCATTTGAAATGAAAAAAGGACCTGTTCTTCTCCGGTTAGGGAAGAACAGGTCCTTTGCGTATTATTTTGATTTAAGGTCACATTCCTCAAGCGGAATGATTTTCGTTTTATGCTTAATTTTATAGCCGAACCATAGGACGAAAAATAGAATCAAGCCAATGTAGGAAACGAACATTGAATTCCAGTCGATCCCATCGCTGCTGAAAGCCTGATAGCCTTGTCCGATGATAATGATAATACAAAGGACAAGTGCGAATATAGGTCCGAATGGGAAGCCTTTTGCCCGGAATGGTAAAGCATTCATATCAAGGCCTTGAGCGGCGTAAGCTTTGCGGAACCGATAATGGGCAATCGCAATCCCTACCCAGGTGACGAATCCTGCCATGCCTGAAGCGTTCAATAACCAGATATAAACGACGCCATCCCCGAAAAATGAAGCTAAGAATGCAACGCAGCCAACTAAAGAAGTCACGATAAGTGCATTCACGGGCACTCCTCTTTTATCTAACTTGCCTAGGAATTTCGGTGCTTTCCCATCACATGCCAAGTCCCATAGCATACGGGTTGAAGCGTACATGCCAGAGTTACCGGCAGAGAGTACGGATGATAAAATGATCGCGTTCATGATGGATGCAGCAAATGCAAGGCCGGCCCGTTCAAATACAAGCGTGAATGGACTTACGGCAACATCTTGACTCAATAAACGTGAATCCGTAAACGGAATGATCATTCCAATAACGAAAATTGCTAGGATATAGAACAAGAGGATGCGCCAGAAAACGGATCTGATCGCTTTTGGGATATTTTTTTCTGGATCTTCACTTTCACCAGCGGTCACTCCAAGCAATTCCGTTCCTTGGAATGAAAAGCCGGCAGCCATGAATACGCCTAGAATCGTGAAGAACCCTCCGTTAAAGGGACCTTCGCCCATTGTGAAATTGGAAAAACCGATTGGGTCATTCCCACCCATGATTCCGAGAATGATCAGAACACCCGTAATCAAGAAAATGACGACTGTCACGACCTTGATCATGGCAAACCAGAATTCTGTTTCCCCGAAACCTTTAACTGACATGTAATTGATAAGAAACATAGTGATTAACGCAATGGCACTCCAGATAAATGAAGGGCTATCCGGGAACCAGAACTTCATAATTAAGACAACGGCTGCCAATTCAGCGGCAATGGTGATTGCCCAGTTATACCAGTAGTTCCAACCAATCGCAAAACCGAAGGACGGATCGACGAATTTGGATGCATAGACACGGAACGAACCGGCCACTGGCATGAACGCCGCCATTTCTGCAAGACTTGTCATTAAGTAATAAACCATGATGCCGATGACCGCATATGCCACCAAGGCACCGCCGGGACCGGCTGAATGAATGGCACCGCCACTTGCTAAAAATAAACCTGTTCCAATCGTTCCACCTAATGAAATCATCATTAAATGACGCGCTTTCAGGCTCCTTTTCAATTCAGTAGGGCTTGAAGGTGATTGTGAATTTGACAATTGATGTTACACTCCTTTTTATTGGAAGGGAACGAAAAATAAAAAAACAGCAGTCGAAAAAGATCGACGGCTGTTTATAATAAACCCGTTTATCCTTCCGAAGATAGCTCCCCACGCTTTTTAAAAAAACGTGACAGTGGTGTTCCTATTCGGTTACACCGCCAGCAAGAATATACATGGAATATACCCTAACTTCGGCAACTTATCCTTTCAAACGGAGTCTTTAATTTTCCAGAATCTCGTCCGTTTTACTTTTATAAGCTGCAGCCTCTAACTCATCGGTAAATGAGGAAGTATTCAATTTTTCTAAAATCGTTGGCGTCAGTTTGTAGGTGACGTCGGACGATTTTACTCATGAAATTCATGCAATCGCTAATAGATTGCTAGTAATTGAGTAAACTTTACTATATCAAAATTATAAAATAACTTCTGGGATATCGCAATGATTATTTTATGTGGTTATTTTTTCCTAGTTAATGAATGAAGGCAGGAAGGAAGAATCAAGTGACGATATACTAAAATATAGCACATCCTGATAACTAAACGGTTTTCCGTTTTATTAGGGCATAGTCCAGTTTTACATGTTTGACCTCTTCAGGATTCTCAAAGAGATCCACTGCCATTTTCCCGATCCATTCCAGCGGTAAGGAAATGGTCGTGATGTCTAGCATTTCGCCAAGGCTATCATTATTGAAGCCGAGAATGGCACAATCTTCCGGTATCCTTATACCCGATTTCCTAGCGGTAAGAATGAAGCCCGCCGCCGTGTCATCATTCGTGATGATGATGGCTTCAGGTTTATCCATCATCGAATTCCATTCCTGAAACAATTGTTCACCGTCTTTGATGTGATAACTGCCTTCAAACAGCCATGCTTCATTGTTTATCAGTTGATGTTTACTCATGATATCGTTAAAGGCCTTTGTACGATGGGAACTGTTCCTGCTCTTTTTACGGCCGAGGCTGTATCCGATTTTCTTATATCCTTTAGCAATCACGTACTCAAGGGCACAGGAGAAAGCTGCATAATGATCAATGCTGATGGATGAGAATTCAGCCTGGGCGGTATCTTCACATAAAATAATCGGTCCGTATTTTTGGTAATTCAAGAGGATTTTCATTTCCGAAATCCTTGAACAAACGATAATGCCATCGAGCTGTTTCATTTGCAGCATATTAAAAGCCTGGATCTCTTTCTCCCTGTCATAATTTGTTTGAAAGATGACGATATGACAGCCAATTGCATTTGCCTGTTTTGTGATTCCGTTAACGATTGCCCCGTAATATGGGTGATTGTTGAAGGGGATGATGACGCCGATAAGGTTGGTTTTCCCTTTTGAAAGATGAATGGCGTTGATGTTTCTCGTATAATTCAAACGATTGATCGCTTCTAAGACGCTCTTTCTTTTATCGGGGCTTACATATGGATGATCATTCAATACACGAGACACTGTTGAGACAGATACACCAGCACATTGAGCTATTTCTTTAATATTTGTCATGGTATCACCGTTTTTCTTTTTTTATATTGTACAGTATGAAACCCATTTCAGGGCAAGGGAACAGTGTGGGACTGCTGAAGATTTCTTCAAATAAGGTCTTGTTATGGTATTGGTTTCATCCTTTAATATTGGTCTAAGTCTTAGAGGAGGAGGAAATCATGATGTTCCAAACTTTAATCACCCTGTTTGTGCTTTGCGGAATCGAATTGGGATTTGCGTACTTGGCCATTTCCTTGAAACAGGAGAAATGAGTGGCAATGCCCGTCAAGAAGTCCGCGGCTTTATACGTGGAAACCGCGTTTACTCGTGAATTTCACGTCGTCCAGAAATAGCTCCCCTAGTTATGTTCACCAGTAAAACTCCACAATATAAATATAATTTCATCATACGGAATGACTGACTGTCAGGAAGCTGCCTAGTGGAGCTTCCTGACAGTTTTTGCTGTGTGTAAAAGTCATTGCTGATGGAATCGATAAGCAACAAATCTGGAACATGTCCTTTATGGGGAAATATCCTATACTCCGTGGAACACGATGACAATCGCGGGAATCGAGGCTGGACCAAAAGCTGTTTGGATAGTCGGCAGTTGTTTTATCCTGAACCTCTTACTGATTTTCCTTTTCTTCAAACAGTTTAAACTCGTTTCATTTGATCCATCACTTGCTGCCGCGATGGGAATTCCTGTACTGTTCTTTCATTACTTATTGATGAGCCTCATTTCACTGACAACTGTTGCTTCTTTTGATAGTGTAGGTTCCATTTTAGTAGTTGGGATGCTCATCATACCTGCGGCAACGGCCTATCTGCTGTCAGACCGTTTAAGCCGCATGATATTGGTCAGTATCGGGGTCGGGGTGCTAAGTTCCGTCATCGGCTACTATTCAGCCACCATTTTGGATGCCTCGATATCAGGTTGCATGGTGGGTTCGGCCGCCATATTATTCGGATTGGCCTTTCTCTTCTCCCCGGGCAATGGATTGGTCAGCCTATTGCTGAAACGGAGAAAATCAAAGGAATCACATGCATAGCTCTCCATGCCTGCAGGCTTCATGGAAATAACTCCATGAGGCCTGTAAACTATTCTTCGATATAGTTGTGATTTTATTTGTTTAAAGTATAATGAATAAGTGTATTTATAGATGTATCGCAGGAGCCTTTTTAAGGGAGAGTTTAGTATGGAAGAACAAAATAAATTTTCATCTCGAATAGATTTTTCTTTGGTCACAATATTGCTGTTATTATGCGTTGGAAGTTGCCTGGCAATCTATAGTGCCCAAACGACTGGACAGTACGCTGAAAACTTCTTAATAAAACAAATTTTTTGGTATATAGTGGGGATTGGAATCGTATTAGGGTTCATCACACTGGATTCGGACCAGTTGAAAAAAATCTCTTGGTACGCTTATGGCTTCGGATTATTTTTACTTTTTTTGCTGATCATTATGCCGGAAAGCATCGTTCCTGTCCGGAATGGTGCGAAAAGTTGGTTCATCATTCCGGGAATCGGTTCGATTCAGCCATCGGAATTCATGAAGGTTTTCCTGATCCTGGCTTTAGCGAATGTCATATCGAACCATCATCTCAAAAACACGCTGAAAACGATTCAAACGGATATCTGGCTGCTTATTAAAATCGGTCTTGTGACCGGTGCCCCTTTATTGTTAATCATGCAACAGCCGGATTTGGGCACCTCGCTTGTCATCATGTCAATCATGCTCGGAATGATTTTCATATCAGGGGTAACATGGAAGATCCTGCTGCCGATCGTTTCGGGAGGAATTGTCGTCGCGTCCACGGTCCTGTACTTTGTACTTTGGAAGCCTGAAATCCTGGAAAAATACCTAGGGGTAAAATCTTATCAATTCGGCCGTATCTATTCTTGGCTGGATCCATATAATTATGCCAGCTCCGAAGGGTATCACTTAACCAAATCCTTACTGGCCATAGGCTCCGGCCAGACCACAGGCAAGGGAATCGGTTCAAGGGAAGTGTATTTGCCCGAGAGTCATTCGGATTTCATTTTCAGCATCATCGGTGAAGAATTCGGCTTCATCGGATCAAGCATCATCATTTCCTTGTTTTTCCTATTGATTTACCACATAACAAAAACGGGAATGGACACGAAAAATAACTTCTATACATATATCTGTGTGGGCGTTATAAGCATGTTGACGTTCCACGTTTTTCAAAATATCGGCATGACTGTAGGCCTTTTGCCGATTACGGGGATTCCGCTTCCATTTGTCAGTTATGGAGGAAGCTCGCTCATGGGGAACATGATGGCGATGGGCTTAATATTCAGCATTCGGTATCACTATAAGAAGTATATGTTTTCTACGGATATCTAATAATAAAGCCGGCCCCCGATGGCCGGCTTTATTTGTAGCAAAAAAACAAAAGGAGCAGAATCCACCCCCCTGAATGTTTATTTATTGAATGTTCGTTCCAGATGGAAATTGATTTTTATATCCGGAAAATTGTTGATACGATTGGCCTAAGCTGGTAGCTTGCGCCTTTTCTAAACTATACCAGCCTTTTTCGAACATAAGGTTATAGAGTTCACGCTGCATCTCCTGATTTTCTTTGGAAATGGAGAAAATGTCTTGGAATAATGCTTGATTACTCATTTCATGCAGGGCAACGGAAAGGGAGTTACAAAAGTATTTTTCAGTTGTGAGCATATCATTTATAAAATCCCTGTCATTCATTTGCGGTGTTTTTGCCACGGGAGATTCAGGATTTTGGACTTTGTTTTCATTGGGCATCAAGAACCCTCCTTTATTGATATTGTTGTTGACTCTGATTTTGGTCCGGGTTCAAATGTTTCAAAATGGTATCGTAATGGCGTTGATGCATGAGTCCGCACCGATTTAACGCATCAATGATTTGCGGGTCCTTACATTGTGTGGCAAAAAAATGTGCTTTTTTAACCGCATTCAGATTCCATGCAAGCATGTCGGTCAAGTATAAGCTATCTTTCACCGAAACCATCTCCGGCGGCTGTTTCATGAAGCCGGTCGACTGCTGTTGGCTATTAAACGAATTTTGCTGTTCCATCATTCTACCTCCTTATGTGTTCTTTAATCGGGCTTAATTTTCCCTTCATGAAATTTTTTATTCTTGATTCTAAATATCTGAAAAATGGATTAAATGGTAAAATAATCTTGTGCATCTATTTTCCAAAATGATTTGGAGGGGAATGCAGATGGAAAGGATTTTGAAAAATCTATTCCTTTTTTTATCAAAGAATAAAGCTATGAAACAGGCTGCGAAAAAATACGGGCTGCGGTTTGGTGCATCTCGCTTCGTGGCAGGAGAATCCTTGTATATGGCATGTGATGTGATTGCTGAACTTAACCGGAAGGGGCTTGCTGTCACCATTGATTATTTGGGTGAATTCATTGAAGATGAACAAGAGGCAGGGAAGATGGCAGAAGAGTGCATCGAAGCCATCCGGATGATTGGCACAAATGACCTGGATTCACAGTTATCCCTGAAGCTGACCTCGATGGGCTTGGATGTGTCCGAACAAGTCGTAATGAATAACATGCGGAGAATCTTGGATGAAGCTAGAGCCCATCGTGTTTTCGTGACGCTTGATATGGAAGATTTTCCGCGCTGTCAGCCGACTTTGGATGTATTCAAAACCCTGAAGTCTGAATATAATGAATTGGGGACTGTCATTCAAGCTTATCTGTATCGGACTGAGAGGGATATTGAAGAGCTGGATGCATACCATCCGAATTTAAGACTTGTTAAAGGGGCTTATAAAGAACCAAGGGACGTGGCTTTTCCCGAAAAAAAAGATGTGGATGAGAATTTCAAGAAAATCATCAAGAAGCATATACAAAATGGAAATTACACAGCCGTTGCCACACATGATGATAAAATCATTGATTATACGAGGGACTTGGTCAAAGATCAGGGAATACCCCGGGATTCATTTGAATTTCAAATGTTATATGGCATCCGCACTGAAAAGCAGCTTGAACTTGTTAAAGAAGGATATAAGGTAAGGGTGTATGTTCCTTATGGTACGGATTGGTATGGATATTTCATGCGCCGCCTTGCGGAGAGGCCAGCCAATATTGCTTTCGTTTTAAAAGGCCTATTCAAGAAATAGGAAGCGAGAGCCGCCCCGGAAAAGGGACGGCTGCTCAACTCAAGAAGGATTATCTTTTGAACTGATTGTTTTGGCTGTTCACTTTATTGATTCCATGTTGACGTTCAGCGCCAGGGCCGGCATTGCCTTTAACACTTGCTGCGCTCACGGCTGCTTTAGAAGGATTATCTTTACGCTTCATTATATAAGTCACCTCCTGCCCGGTTATTTTTTACTGAACGGAGGAGAAATAACCGGAAGAACGCGGAGAAAAAAATATTTTTTCCTGTTTAATCATTGCGGAATTTCCAAATATATTCTATATTAGTAATAAGAAAAAATATTCAAAATTTTTTTGAATTAAAAATGAATGAACATTCATTCAATAAATTGTGTAAGGGGGATATAAACTTGGTTCGACAAATACGAAAGGCTGCTGTTCTAGGGTCAGGAGTTATGGGATCAGGGATTGCTGCACACCTTGCTAACATCGGCATTCCGACTTTATTATTGGATATTGTACCTCGTGAACTCACTGAGGATGAAAAGAAAAAGGGACTGACATTAGATAATAAACAAGTGCGTAACCGCATCAGCCAAACGGCGATTACGAAACTTTTAAAACAGAAACCAGCTCCGCTTTCGGCTAAGGGAAACATCGCGTTGATCGAGGCTGCAAACCTGGAAGATGATATAAGTCGTTTAAAGGATGTCGATTGGATCATCGAAGTGGTCGTTGAGAAGCTTGAGGTTAAGCAAAGTGTGTTCGCCCAGGTTGATCAGCATCGTAAACCAGGAAGCATCGTTTCTTCGAATACATCCGGAATTTCAATCGAAGCGATGGCAGAAGGACGTTCGGAGGACTTTCAAAAGCACTTCCTGGGAACTCACTTCTTCAATCCGCCGCGTTATCTTAAATTGTTGGAGATCATCCCTACTAAGGCAACTTCATCAGAAGTGCTCGACTATATGAAAAGATTTGGCGAAGATGTTCTTGGAAAAGGTGTTGTCGAAGCCAAGGATACCCCAAACTTCATCGCAAACCGCATTGGAACTTATGGTTTATTGGTCACTTTGAGGGAAATGCAAAAAGGCGGATACAGTGTCGGTGAGGTCGATTCGGTTACAGGTCCGTTGATTGGAAGGGCAACTAGCGCCACTTTCCGGACACTTGATGTCGTTGGATTGGATACCTTTGCACATGTTGCCAGAAACGTTTATGACCAGGTGGACGGAGAAGAAAAAGAAGTTTTCAAGATACCTGATTTCATGAATGAAATGCTTAAGAATGGGTGGCTTGGAAGCAAGTCAGGACAAGGATTCTTCTTGAAAAAAGGCAAGGAAATCCTTGAACTGAATCCCGAAACCCTTGAATATGCCGCACGAAAAAGATTAAAAACGCCTTCCATCGAAATGGCTAAACAGGCCAAGGGCTTGGATAATAAAATGAAAGCGCTTGTTTATAGCGAAGACCGTGCCGGCCAATTACTATGGAATGTCCTGAATCCGGCGCTTGTGTATTCTGCCCAGCTGCTTGGGGACATCGCGGATGACATCGTGGCGATCGATCAAGCGATGAAATGGGGATTTGGATGGTCCACAGGCCCATTTGAAACCTGGGATGCGATAGGTGTAGAAAAATCGGCAGCCCGAATGGAAGCGGAAGGCATAACCGTCCCGCAATGGGTGAAGGATATGCTCGCTAAAGGCATCAAGTCATTCTATAAAGAAGAAAATGGCATAGTTCACTATTATGATAATGGTGAATATAAAGAGCTTGTCGAAAATCCTAAAGTGATCAATCTTAAAGCGATCAAGAAGCAAAAAGGCGTAATCAAGAAAAACAGTGGTGCAAGCTTGATCGATATTGGCGATGGAGTGGCTCTGCTTGAATTCACTTCGCCGAATAATGCAATCGGTCTGGATATCATACAAATGATCAATGCCGCGGTTGAAGAAGCGGAAACGAATTTTAAAGGCCTGGTCATCGGAAACCAAGGAAAGAATTTCTGTGTCGGCGCTAATATTGCAATGATGCTGATGGAAGCGCAGGATGACAATATTTTTGAACTCGATATGGTCATCAGCCAATTCCAACAGGCGATGCTTAAAATTAAGTACAGTGCAGTTCCTGTAGTGGTTGCCCCGTTTAATATGACACTTGGCGGGGGTGCTGAAGTGTCCCTTCCGGCAGCGCGCATCCAGGCAACGACTGAAACGTATATGGGACTAGTGGAACCTGGTGTCGGCTTGATCCCAGGCGGCGGCGGGACTAAAGAACTTTATGTGAAGACTTTGAGGAATATGCCGAAGGGCGTTGACTTCGACTTACAGAAAGTGGCCAACCAAGTATTTGAAACGGTCGCCATGGCAAAAGTTTCGACCTCAGCCGAGGAAGCGAGGGGGAATAATTTCCTTAATTCATCTGATGGAATAAGCGTGAATGCGGATCATCAGCTATATGATGCGAAACAGGCGGTACTTTCCATGCATGAACAAGGCTATACCGCTCCAGCCCGCACAAAGATCCCTGTCGTAGGTGAAACTGGATATGCCGCACTGCTATTAGGGGCGGAATCCATGCGCCTTTCAGGATTCTTATCAGAACATGACCTTGTCATAGCCAAAGAGCTGGCATACGTCCTGGCAGGAGGAAAACTCCCATTTGGCACGGAAGTTGATGAACAGTATATCTTGAACCTGGAAAAACAGGCATTCCTAAAACTGATTTCGACTCCGAAATCCCAGGCAAGGATGCAGCACATGCTCGTTAAAGGTAAACCACTCCGTAATTGATGAATAGATGAAGAGATGGCCAAAACGAGATCGATAGATTGATAGCTTAAAAATGAGTAAGGGGGATCCTCATGAAAGAAGCGGTAATAGTAGCTGGAGCAAGGACTCCGGTAGGAAGAGCGAAAAAAGGTTCTCTTGCTAGTGTACGCCCTGATGATTTAGGGGCTCTTGTCGTAAAGGAAACGTTAAAGCGTGCAGGGAATTATGAAGGAACGATAGATGACCTGATTATCGGTTGTGCAATGCCTGAGGCGGAACAAGGATTGAACATGGCGCGTAACATTGGAGCATTGGCAGGATTGCCTTATACAGTACCGGCCATAACGATTAATCGCTACTGTTCAAGCGGTCTGCAAAGTATTGCATATGGAGCGGAAAGGATCATGCTCGGCCAAAGTGATACAGTCATTGCAGGCGGAGCGGAATCCATGAGCCTTTTGCCAATGATGGGCCATGTAACACGTCCGAACGCGAGACTTGCGGAAACGGCACCGGAATATTATATGGGTATGGGTCACACTGCTGAAGCCGTGGCAAAAAAATACGGCATTTCCCGTGACGATCAAGATGCATTTTCTGTTAGAAGTCATCAGAAGGCGGCTAAGGCCATTGCAGAAGGAAAGTTTTCCGATGAAATCGTACCGGTTGACGTTACCCTTCGTTCAGTGGGACCAGATCTTAAGTTAAAGGAAAAATCATTTACTTTTACACAGGATGAGGGCGTTCGTCCAGGAACGACTGCTGAAGTGCTGAAAAAACTAAGACCTGCATTCTCCGTTACAGGATCCGTAACAGCAGGGAATTCATCACAGACGAGTGATGGTGCAGCCGCGGTCATGGTCATGGACGGGGAAAAGGCTTCTTCCTTAGGGATGAAACCGATGGGTAAGTTCCGTTCCTTTGCTGTAGCAGGAGTACCGCCTGAAATTATGGGCATCGGACCGATTGCAGCCATACCTAAAGCATTGAAGCTAGCGGGTCTTGAGTTATCGGATATTGGTTTATTTGAATTGAATGAAGCCTTTGCTTCCCAATCCATTCAAATCATTCGTGAGCTTGGATTGAATGAAGAGATTGTCAATGTAAATGGAGGAGCCATCGCTTTAGGCCATCCACTAGGATGTTCGGGAGCAAAATTGACATTAAGCCTGCTTCATGAAATGAAGCGCAGAAACCAACAGTTCGGAGTCGTGACAATGTGTATCGGCGGCGGAATGGGTGCTGCCGGAGTGTTTGAATTAATGGCGTAATCCGACCCCTTCCGGAAGCTGTCATGCTTCCGGCGGGATCACTATCTTAAACACATAGGAGGAAATAACATGTCCAATCAAACTACAGATAACCTCATTAAAGGCGGGGCCTTTTTAATAGAAGATATTACGTATGATCAAGTGTTTACACCGGAAGATTATTCTGATGAGCATAAAATGATTGCCAAAACTTCCGAGGAATTCGTAGTGAATGAAATTCTGCCGCAGGTTGAACATTTAGAAAACCATGAGTTTGACCGTTCCGTTAAATTATTGAAGCATGCAGGTGAAATCGGTTTACTTGGTGCTGATGTTCCTGAGGAATACAGCGGATTGGGTCTCGATAAAATCAGTTCGGCATTGATTACGGAAAAAATGGCACTTGCAGGCGGTTTCGGAATTACGCATGGTGCACATGTAGGTATCGGCTCTTTGCCAATCGTATTATTCGGGAATGAAGACCAAAAGAAAAAATATCTTCCTTTACTGGCAACGGGTGAGAAGATTGCCGCGTATGCCTTAACGGAACCAAGCTCAGGTTCTGATGCCTTGGGAGCAAAAACGACAGCGAAATTGAATGCAGAAGGAACACACTATATTTTAAATGGCGAAAAACAATGGATTACAAATGCAGGTTTTGCAGATGTATTCTGTGTATACGCCAAAATCGACGGCGAACAATTCTCCGCTTTCATTGTTGAGCGTGATTATAAAGGCGTATCAACTGGGGCCGAAGAGAAGAAAATGGGGATCAAAAGCTCATCTACACGTACTTTAATCCTCGAAGATGTTCATGTACCAGTCGAAAACCTTTTGGGTGTAGCCGGAAAAGGGCATGTCATCGCTTTCAATATCCTGAATATCGGCCGCTATAAATTAGGTGTCGGTGCTGTCGGCGGATCTAAACGAGCCCTTGAGATTACAGCTGCTTATACGAATCAACGTCAACAGTTCAAAACGAAAATTTCCGATTTTAACTTGACGAAAGAAAAACTTGCAACAATGGCAGCGAAAATTTATGCGGCAGAAAGCTCTGTATATCGTACTGTTGGCCTTTATGATCAAAGACAAAGCAAATTGACGGATGAGCAAGTGAAAGATGGGAAATCAATGGCGGCTGCAATCGCTGAATATGCAATTGAATGTTCATTGAATAAATTCTTTGCTTCCGAAGTATTGGATTACGTTACGGACGAAGGCGTTCAGCTTCATGGCGGTTATGGTTTCATGCAGGAGTATGAAATTGAAAAAGCATATCGCGATTCCCGTATTAACCGGATCTTTGAAGGTACGAATGAAATCAATAGATTGCTTGTTCCGGGAACATTCCTGAAGAAAGCACTTAAAGGGGAATTGCCGCTACTTCAAAAAGCTCAAGGCCTGCAAGAGGAATTAATGATGATGATGCCGGAAGAACCTGGCGATGAGCCACTGGCACAAGAAAAAATGCTTGTTAGGAACGCGAAGAAAATCGGTATTTTGGCAGCTGGGCTTGCGGCACAGAAATACGGCAAAAATCTTGATCAAGAACAAGAAATCCTCTCCAACATTGCTGATATCACATCTCTTGCCTATGCAGCTGAATCCGTGGTATTGCGTACGGAAAAAGCAATTGCAGCTACAGGTCTGGAGAAGAACAAACAAAAAGTGCTTTACACGGAAATCTTCGTTCAGGAAGCTTTCAATGAAATAGAACAGCATGCAAAGGAAACGTTAATTGCGGTGGAAACAGGCGATACTCTTCGCATCATGCTTTCGTCGCTCCGTAAGCTGACAAGACACACTCCGATCAATGTCATTGCGAAAAAACGCGAAGCATCCGTCAAAGTAATCGAAACGGAAAAATATGCTCTTTAAGCAATAAGTCAGAATCCGTAAAGGGAATGCCCGAAAAGGCATTCCCTTTATTTCCTTTGATGAAATCGCATTGGAAATTCAAAAGACATTTCGTTGTATTGCGTGGTAAAAACGGGTATTCTATTGATAGGTGGTGAAATGATGGGCTTAACATTATATTGGTACCCAAAATGCGGTACATGCCGTAATGCGAAGAAGTGGCTGGATAATCATGAACTGCAATATGAAGCGATCCATATAGCGGATAATCCCCCTTCGCGAACTGAAATAGAACAACTATATAAAAACAGCAATTTGGAGTTGAAGAAGTTTTTCAATACTAGCGGTCAAAAATATCGGGAGCTAGGCTTAAAGGATAAGCTGAAAGAAGCTTCTGAAGCAGAGATGCTTGATATATTGTCCACAGATGGCATGCTTCTGAAAAGGCCGATCGTTACGGATGGCACCAAAGTGACGGTAGGTTTCAAAGAAGAGCAATTCGAACAGGTTTGGAACTGAAATTTCACGAAATATTTGGTTAATTCCTTACTTAAACAAACAATCTACCTTATAATGGAATAGATAAAATAAGATGTACATATGGAGGGTTAATTATGACAACAACACCAAAAGAACTTCGTTACACTAAAGAACATGAATGGGTCAAAACGGAAGATGGAACAGTGCGCATTGGAATTACGGCATTCGCACAGTCCGAGCTTGGGGACATCGTATTCGTTGAGCTTCCGGAAATCGGCGATGAATTGAAAGCGAACGAACCATTTGGAAGTGTTGAATCCGTTAAGACCGTTTCTGAGCTTTATGCACCTATCAGTGGCAAGGTTGTTGAAGTAAACGAAGATTTAAGTGACAACCCTGAATATGTAAATGAGTCTCCTTATGAAAAGGCATGGATGGTCGTGCTTGAACCATCTAATGTCAGTGATATTGAAAACTTGATGAGCGCTGAAGAGTATGAGAGTTTAATCAACGGTTAAAAAGAAAGGAGAGGGGGGACTGAAAAGGCCTGCTCTCTTTTTCATTTGTACAGTGGGTGAGTTGCGCACATAATTCGTGAGATGGAGTGATGACATGGAGTGGGGCGAATTCGATAAAGTGATCATTGTAGAAGGCAGTTCCGATAGAAGAAAAGTTGCCTCCGTTTTAAATGAAGATGTGGAAATAATATGTACGAATGGGACCATATCATTAACTAAGCTGGATGAATTAGTGGATGAATTGATGGACCGTGATGTTTATCTCCTTTTTGACGCAGATGAATCAGGAGAAAAGCTGCGGAAGCAGTTCCGAAGGGAAATGCCGGAAGCGAACCACCTGTATATTAATAAAATGTACAAAGAAGTGGAGAGCTCACCCGAACATCATATCGCAACTGTGCTCCTATCTGCCAATATGAATGTGAAAATGAAATTTCTAAGTCAAAGGGTGAACGACTAATTGATGCAAGAATGGAAAGAAGAAGAGTGTAAGCTTGCTGTTGAAAATGGGGAAACCTTTTGCTTATATTTATATACACCTTTATGCGGCACCTGTCAGGTGGCCTCCAAGATGTTGACGATATCCTTGGAGCTTTTTCCGGAATTGAAGGCAGGCAAAATGAATATGAACTATGTCCAAGCAATTGCCGAATCATATGAAATCGAAAGTGTTCCTTGCTTATTGCTTTTCAAAGAAGGGCAGCTGCACAAAAAAATATATGCCTTTCAATCCGTTCCTTATTTGTACGGATTGCTTAAGGAAATCAGCTAGGAAACCAATCAGAACCGCGGTTGGTTTTCTTTGTTGCTGACATTTGAATGAGAGAAGAGAAAAACAAAGAATATTCTAACAATTCATTGACTGATTTAATCTAAAATGCTATATTTTGAATTAAGTAATGGCAGAATTTAATAGTTCTTATCAAGAGTGGCGGAGGGACTGGCCCGACGAAGCCCGGCAACCGGTATAAATTTTTATATACGGTGCTAATTCCAGCAGAGTGTTGGCTCTGGTAGATGAGGTGTGTTCTTGAAACCTCTTCTTATTGAAGTGGTTTTTTTGTTTATAAAAAGCCAGATTTCATATAAATCCAACTAAATCCATAGAAAAAGGTGAAATTATATGTCAGAGAAAAAGTTGCGTTTCGAAACATTAAGTGTTCATGGCGGTCTCCAAGCTGATGAAACAGGTGCCCGTGCCGTTCCTATCTACCAAAGCAATGCATACTTGTTCAAGGACACCGACCATGCAGCGAATTTATTTGGCCTAAAGGAGAATGGCTATATATATACACGGCTTCATAATCCCACGGTCAGTGTTTTTGAGGAAAGGATGGCTTTATTGGAAGGCGGTATCGGCGGATTGGCAACGGCAAGCGGAATGGCCGCCATCTCACTTTCAATCCTGAATATCGCCGCTGCAGGGGATGAGATTGTTTCTGCCTCTACATTATATGGCGGTACGTATAACCTTTTTGAAAACACTCTTCCTAAATATGGGATCAAAGTGAAGTTCGTTTCTCCCGATGACCCTGAAAACTTCAAAAGGGCGATTACGCCAAGAACTAAAGCCATTTTTGCTGAAACGATCGGAAATCCAAGTTTGAGGGTGCTCGATATTGAAGCGGTAGCGGAAATTGCCCACGAAGCCGGCATACCTTTAATCATTGATAATACCTTCGCGACACCGTATCTTTGCAAACCAATTGATTTTGGAGCGGATATTGTCATCCATTCCGCTACAAAATGGCTTCTTGGAAATGGAACGACGCTAGGCGGTGTCATCGTGGATGGAGGGAAATTTGATTGGAACTCGCCGAACTACCCTGGCTTCACGGAGCCTGACCCAAGTTACGACGGTCTGGTATACGCCGAGGCAGTTGGACCTGCTGCATTCATAACGAAAGCCCGAGTCCAGTTACTCCGTGATTTGGGCCCAGCACTAAGTGCCCAAAGTGCATTCCAGTTTACGCTTGGACTTGAAACGCTGCATGTAAGGATGAAAGAGCATCTATCCAACACCAAGTCTGTCATAAACTATTTAAAAAACCATCCTGCCGTTACCTGGGTTTCACATCCTGGTGATGAGGATCATCCCGATAAAGCCCTTGCGGATAAGTATTTGCCAAAGGGAGCTGGATCTGTCGTGACATTTGGGATTCAAGGTAATCGCGAAGCTGGGGCAAAACTTATCAATTCGGTGGAATTATGGTCCCATGTGGCTAATGTGGGGGATGCGAAGAGCTTGATCATCCACCCAGCCAGTACGACCCATCAACAATTGAATGAGGCGGGTCTTGCGAAAGCGGGCGTAAGTGCCGATCAAGTCCGATTATCGATTGGGATTGAAAATGTAGACGACTTAATAGAAGATTTGGAGCAGGCAATTGAAAAGGCGACGAATATCGTCTCCTTGACTTCCAAATCGGTTTAAGTAAAGTTCCTGTTCATTCTTGTACTAGAAATAATATACATTGCGCTCCTTTTTTATCTATGATAAAATTTCTCCATACTAAAGAACTTAATGATGTACAAATATTCTATATATTAGCTCTTATCAAGAGAGGTGGAGGGATGTGCCCGATGAAACCCGGCAACCGACAAGGAGATTTCCTTGGAAAGGTGCCAATTCACACAAAGTTTAATCACTTTGGAAGATGAGAGGAAGGCCTGTTTCTTCACCTGCCTTTCTGCTCATGCAGAAAGGTTTTTTCTATTTTAATTGGGAAAACTTTTACATGATAGGAGAAACAGACTAATAATGTAGAGAAATCAACTAAGTTCATAGGTTTTATTGGATAAAAGAGGTGAGGGTTAATGATTACATTGACGAAAGTCAGTAAGCTGTTCCGAACAGGAAAAGGAAACAGTGAGACGATCAAGGCTGTAAATAATGTGAATGTTGAAATAAATAAAGGCGAGATTTTCGGTATCATCGGTTACAGTGGAGCGGGGAAAAGTACTTTGATCAGAATGCTCAATGGATTGGAAACACCGACAGAGGGATCCGTTGTGGTGGCTGAAAAGGAAATTTCAAAAATTAAAGGGGCTCAGCTCCGTAAGGCCCGTCAAGAAATCAGCATGATTTTCCAACATTTCAATCTATTATGGTCAAGGACCGTTCAGGAGAATATATCTTTCCCTTTGGAAATTGCAGGAGTTTCTAAACCTGAACGCACCAAGCGTGTGAACGAATTGATCAAGTTAGTCGGACTTGAAGGCAGGGAAAAGGCCTATCCTTCGCAATTAAGCGGAGGGCAAAAGCAAAGGGTGGGAATAGCCAGGGCTCTGGCAAATGACCCTAAAGTTCTGCTGTGTGATGAAGCGACTTCTGCATTGGATCCGCAGACTACCGACTCCATACTCGAATTGCTTGTTGACATCAATCAGCGTTTGGGATTGACGATCGTCTTGATTACGCATGAAATGCATGTAATACGTAAAATCTGCCATCGCGTCGCCGTGATGGAAAGCGGGCAGGTTGTTGAACAGGGTCCTGTCCTGGATGTCTTCAAGAATCCTAAAGAACAAATGACGAAGCGTTTCGTCCAACAGGTAACGGAACCGGAAGAAACGAAAGAAACGATGGACCATTTGCTCGAACGCTATCCAGCCGGCAAAGTGATTCAATTGACCTTTGTAGGTGATCATGCAGAAAGCCCATTGATCACCAAGCTTGTACGTAACTTCGAGTTGGATGTCAATATCGTTCAAGGTAAGATATCCCAAACAAGAAGCGGTTCATATGGAACATTGTTTATCCATCTAGATGGCAAAGAGGATGAAATGCTCCGCGCAATCGAATTCATTAGAGCACAGCAGGTAGGCGTGGAGGTGATTACTCATGCTTGAAGAATTATTGCCGAATGTTGATTGGGAAGACATCATTGAAGCTACGAAAGAAACGCTTTACATGACAAGCGTCTCTGTAGTGGCAACCTTTTTTATAGGCATAATACTAGGATTGATCCTTTTCCTGACAGGGAAGGGTAATATGTGGCAAAACCGGGCTGTCAACGGAGTCATGAGTGCTGTCGTCAATATATTCCGTTCCATTCCATTTCTTATTTTGATCGTGCTGCTCATTCCTTTCACTAAAGCGCTTGTCGGTTCCATGATCGGTGAGAACGCTGCACTGCCGGCACTTATTATCGGTGCGGCCCCATTTTATGCGCGTATGGTTGAAATCGGCCTCCGTGAAATCGATAAAGGTGTAATTGAAGCCGCTAAATCGATGGGGGCAAAAACGAGCACGATCATTTGGAAGGTCCTTCTTCCAGAGTCGATGCCTGCCCTTATTTCCGGGATTACGGTAACATCGATTGCATTGGTTGGATATACCGCGATGGCCGGGGTCATCGGCGCAGGCGGGCTTGGTAATCTAGCCTATTTGGACGGCTATCAAAGAAATCAAAATGACGTTACGCTTGTAGCGACGATCGTTATTCTAATTATCGTCTTCATAATTCAAATTATTGGAGATGTGATTACATCTAAATTGGACAAAAGATAAAGGGAGATGAATAGGATGAAAAAGTTTTTAGGATTTGCATTAATCTTAGTGTTATCTATCGCTTTGGCTGCTTGTGGAAGTGAAAAGGATAAAAGCGGCAGCGATACGGAAAAAGAATCGAAGAAAATAGTTGTAGGGGCATCCAATGTTCCTCATGCAGAAATCCTTGAGGAAGCTAAACCGCTTCTTAAAGAAAAAGGAATCGATTTGGAAATCGAAACATTCCAGGACTATGTTTTACCGAATAAGGCGTTGAATGATAAGGAATTGGATGCTAACTACTTTCAACACATTCCATATTTAGAGGGGCAAATTAAAGAAAATGGATATGACTTCGTCAATGCTGGCGGAATCCATATCGAGCCGATTGCTCTATATTCAAAAAAATATAAAAGCATTGATAAACTTCCGGAAGGCGCAACAATTATTATGAGCAGCTCTGTTGCTGATCATGGACGCGCTTTATCCCTTTTGGAAAAGAATGGCCTGATCACTTTGAAAGAAGGCATCGATAAAACGACGGCTACAACGAAAGACATCGTTGAAAATAAGAAAAACCTTAAATTCGATGCCGATTATGAAGCGGCCCTGCTTCCTAAAATTTATGAGAGCGGCGAAGGCGATGCAGTCTTGATCAACTCCAACTATGCAATTGACGCCGGTTTGAATCCGCTTGAAGATTCGATTGCGATTGAAGATTCCGAATCACCTTATGTGAATGTCATTGCCGTAAACAAAGGTGACGAAAATAAAGAAGCAATCAAAGCGCTTGTAGAAGTATTGCATTCTAAAGAAATTCAAGATTTCATTCTTAAAGAATACAAAGGTGCAGTTGTACCGGCGGATAAATAATTCGAGAAAGGCGACCTGATTTAACTCAGATCGCAGTTTAACAACAAAAAGGTTGCGGAATGGTCTCATTCCGCAACCTTTTTTTAGTGGATTTATACCGATAATAACCCTCTATATTTGTTGTTGAGTGCCAATGGGCAGGAGATAACTCTCATATTACACATAGTCATGGTTGCGGAATCTGCGTCAACAGCTTCAGGTTTTCCAGCTTTCTTAATCACTTGTTCAATCAGAGGCTCTTAATACGAGTATTTCCGGGTATTACTATCGTCCCAGCACAAATCCGTTACGGTCTGCTGACGCATAAATAAATAAGCGAGCTGGTTTGTCCGTTCAGCTTTCACATAGTGCGTCGCTCATGATTTTTAGTTTGTCTACAGTTTTTTAGATTTTTAGGTTTTCAAAATTTGAACGTTACTTTCCACTTCAGGCACTCGCTTTCCGCGGGCGGTCCGCCCTCGGCGCTTTTGCGCCTGCGGGGTCTCCCTTGGCTCGCTTTTCCCGCAGGAGTCTCGAACACCCGCTCCAATCCACTAAGACTAAACAATCAGATAGAATCACTTTCACCTACATTCTGTATTCCGTTCAATGCTGGTTAGGATTTCCATAATAAAGTGCCTCACTTCTCTAAGTTCGGATAATGATGATCCAGGTTGTTTCAGTCTGCACCTTAATTTAATTTCTTTCATGTTTAATCAGGAACGGAAAGGGTATATAGATAATGAAGGTGAAAAACTGATACACAAATTTGAAAGGATGGTTCACTATCAATACTCTGGATCTAAATGTAACAAGCGAAATGGAAAAGGCGATGCAGTCTTCACATGGGGTTGGCTACAGTGAGTACAGTAGAAACTTAGACCTCCGTATCGAGGTTGAGAAAGAACGGGATAGGGAACATGTAAAGTGCAACAAAATGGTCCAGGACCTACAACGCAAAATTCACGGCTAAGCATATAAAAGAATTCTTTAAAAGATCGGTCTGTAGAGGTAAAATGGAAAGTGGTCCATAAAATAAGGGTTTCCTTATTGGATAAACTTACATAATACCTGACAGTCCGATTTTTTTCTTTTTAAAGCGGAACGTTCATACCTTGCAATCGAATTCTTTGAACATATAGTAATAAGGACGAAGATTTGCCGAATAATAAGATAATTTTAACAAAAGCTAAAATAAGTATGAATATGCAGTAAACAGGCCATATCTGTTAGTATTGTAAGAATTGGACAGGTTTTTAACATGGCAGAAGTAGAAACCCCTATCTATTTAGTTGATTCCAAATTGGATTTGTTATAAAATTGGAATGAGAATAAAGTGAGAATGCTTTTACGTAAATTATAGTAATGAAAGTAATCTTTACTTTCTGGTAATAAAATTGGAATTAGTTCACGGAGGTATTATTATGTCAGCTTCTACATTAACGGTTAAAGATCTTCACGTATCAATTGAAGGCAAAGAGATTTTAAAAGGGGTAAACCTTGAAGTTAAAGGTGGAGAAATCCATGCGATCATGGGACCAAATGGAACTGGTAAATCCACTTTATCATCAGCAATCATGGGTCACCCTAAATATGAGGTAACTAGCGGAAGCATCACATTCGATGGTGAAGATGTTTTGGAGATGGAAGTAGACGAGCGCGCTCGTGTCGGTCTATTCCTAGCTATGCAATATCCAAGTGAAATCAGCGGTGTTACAAACGCAGACTTCTTACGTTCTTCCATTAACGCACGCCGTGAAGAAGGCGATGAAATTTCATTGATGAAATTCATCCGTCAAATGGACCAAAAAATGGAATTCCTTGAAATGGATGAAGATATGGCGCAACGCTATTTGAATGAAGGTTTCTCAGGCGGAGAGAAAAAACGCAACGAGATTCTTCAATTAATGATGATCCAACCTAAAATTGCAATCTTGGATGAAATTGATTCAGGTCTAGATATCGATGCACTTAAAGTCGTTTCAAAAGGTATCAACGAAATGCGCGGAGAAGACTTTGGATGCTTGATCATCACTCACTACCAACGTCTATTAAATTACATCACTCCTGATTTTGTACATGTAATGATGCAAGGGCGTGTCGTAAAATCAGGCGGTCCTGAACTTGCTGCCCGCTTGGAAGCGGAAGGTTATGACTGGATTAAACAAGAATTGGGCATTGAAGACGAAACTGTTGGCGAAGAAGCGTAAGTAGGAGGATTTGCAATGACTACAGAAACGAAATTACCGTTTGAACAAGAGGATATAAGCTCCTATTCAACTAAAAATAATGATCCAGCTTGGCTATCCGAGCTTCGGATTCAAGCGTTTTCTGAATTAGAAAAGCTCCCGATGCCAAAGCCGGACAAAACGAAAATCGATAAATGGAATTTCACTTCTTTCCAAACTCATACGGTTGAGAGTGAAGCTTTTGCCTCTTTAGAGGAGCTTCCGGAAGAAATTAAGTCCATCATTGAAGAAAATGAAAACTTATACATCCAACGCAATAATACGCCGGCACATATCAATCTGTCAGCAAATGTGAAAGAACAAGGCGTCATTTTTACGGATATTTTATCAGCGGCTCGTGATCATGCTGAGCTCGTGCAAAAATATTTCATGAAAGACGGCGTTAAAATAGATGAGCATCGTTTAACAGCACTTCATGCTGCATTAGTTAATGGGGGAGCATTCCTTTATGTTCCGAAAAATGTAGAAATCAAAGAGCCGATTCAATCGGTATTCCTTTTGGATAATCCAGATACTACACTTTTCAACCACGTCTTGATCGTAGCTGAAGATAATAGCTCTGTCACATATGTAGAGAACTATTTCTCAACCGTTGAGTCTAACGAAGGTGTTGCCAACATCGTAACTGAAGTATTTGCAAATGCGAATGCCAAGGTCCAATATGGTGCGGTCGATACCCTTTCTAAAGGCTTCACGACATATGTTAACCGCCGTGGAGTGGCTGGACGTGACGCCCGTATTGAGTGGGCGCTTGGCCTGATGAACGACGGAAATACGATTTCAGACAATACAACATATCTAATGGGCGATGGCTCTCACGGTGATACAAAAACCGTTGTAGTCGGACGCGGGGAACAAAAGCAGAACTTCACGACTGCCATCATTCATTATGGCAAACGCTCTGAGGGTTATATCCTTAAGCACGGTGTCATGAAAGAATCCGCATCCTCCATTTTTAATGGAATTGGGAAAATAGAGTATGGTGCTACAAAGGCCAATGCCGAACAAGAGTCACGCGTATTGATGTTAAGTGAAAAAGCACGCGGGGACGCCAATCCGATCCTCTTGATCGATGAAGATGATGTAACGGCTGGTCATGCTGCTTCCGTAGGCCGTGTCGACCCGCTTCAACTGTATTATTTAATGAGCCGTGGTATTACAAAGAAAGAAGCAGAAAGACTTGTCATTCACGGATTCTTGGCCCCTGTTGTTAACGAGCTTCCAATTGAGGGAGTCAAAAAACAATTAGTAGCGGTCATTGAAAGGAAAGTACAGTAATGAACCCATACGAAATTCGTAAGCTTTTTCCAATATTAGATCAAGAAGTCAATGGTCAGCCATTAGTTTATTTAGATAGTGCTGCAACCTCTCAAAAACCGGCTGCAGTGATTGAAGCGATTGAGCAATATTACCGCGGCTATAACTCGAATGTTCACCGCGGGGTGCATACACTAGGAACAAAAGCTACGGATGCGTATGAAGGTGCTCGTGAAAAGGTACGTAAATTCATTAATGCTTCTTCTACAGAGGAAATCATCTTTACCAGAGGCACAACGACTGCTTTGAATACTGTAGCAAGAAGTTACGGTGGCGCAAATATTAAAGAGGGTGACGAAATCGTCATCTCTTACATGGAGCATCACAGTAATATCATTCCGTGGCAGCAGCTTGCCAAAGAAAAAGGCGCTGTATTGAAGTATATTCCGCTTCAGGAGGATGGCACGATTTCCGTTGACGATGCGAGGGCTACAATTACGGAAGCAACGAAAATCGTGTCCATCATGCAGGTTTCGAATGTGCTTGGCGTTATCAATCCTGTGAAGGAAATCGCCCAAATTGCCCATGATCACAATGCTGTAATGGTAGTCGACGGGGCACAAAGCACGCCGCATCTAAAAGTGGATGTCCGTGATTTGGATTGTGATTTCTTTGCCTTCTCAGGTCATAAAATGGTCGGTCCAACAGGCATCGGCGCATTATATGGCAAGAAAGATCTTCTAGAAAAAATGGAACCGATCGAATTCGGCGGAGAGATGATTGATTTTGTAGGTTTGTATGAGTCTACATGGAAAGAACTCCCGTGGAAATTCGAAGGCGGTACCCCAATCATCGCCGGCGCCATCGGCATGGGGGCTGCCATTGATTTCTTGGAGGAAATCGGTTTGGATAATATTGAACGGCATGAACATAAGCTCGCCGCTTATGCAATGGAGAAAATGTCAGCAGTTGAAGGGCTGACCATTTATGGTCCTAAAGATGCAGAAAAGCGTGCTGGTGTAATTACCTTTAATATTGATGACGTACATCCACATGATGTCGCTACCGTTCTTGATGCAGATGGAATTGCTGTCCGTGCCGGTCACCACTGCGCACAGCCATTAATGAAATGGCTTGACGTATCAGCGACAGCAAGAGCAAGTTTCTATCTATATAACACGGAAGAAGATATTGATAAGCTTGTGTCCGGGCTTGTTAAAACGAAGGAGTATTTCAGTAATGTCTTTTGATAATCTTGATACACTTTACCGTCAAGTCATTATGGATCACTATAAGAAACCTCGTAATAAGGGCATGCTAGAAGATGGAAGCATGACAATCGATATGAATAATCCAACTTGCGGCGATCGGATTCGTTTAACGATGAAGATTGAAGATGGCAAGGTCAGCGATGTTAAATTCGATGGTGATGGTTGTTCGATATCCATGAGTTCAGCTTCCATGATGACTCAAGCCATTAAGGGCAAAGACGTTGAAACTGCTCTAGCGATGTCCGAGACTTTTTCCTTAATGATTCAGGGAAAAGAATACGACGATGAGATGGACCTTGGGGATATTGAAGCCCTTCAGGGTGTTTCTAAATTTCCTGCCCGAATCAAGTGTGCTACCCTAGCTTGGAAAGCCATGGAAAAGGGATTGAAGGAATAATTAAATTAAAATGAGCTGTTGTAATTCAGCCATTTGAAATGGAGGAATACGAGCTATGGCAAAGAAAATGCCTGATATCGGCGATTATAAATATGGCTTTGCGGATAAAGATGTTTCCATCTTCCGTTCAAAGCGTGGTCTGACAAAAGAAATCGTGGAAGAAATTTCTCGAATGAAGGATGAACCGAAATGGATGCTTGATTTCCGTTTGAAATCATTGGAGCATTTTTACAACATGCCAATGCCTCAATGGGGCGGCGACATGCAAAGCCTGAACTTTGATGAAATCACATACTATGTTAAGCCATCAGAGAAATCAGAGAAATCTTGGGATGAAGTTCCTGATGAAATCAAACAGACTTTTGATAAATTGGGAATTCCTGAAGCCGAACAAAAATACCTTGCCGGTGTATCTGCCCAATATGAATCTGAAGTGGTTTACCATAGCATGAAAGAAGAATTGGAAGACTTGGGTATCGTGTTTAAAGATACGGACTCAGCACTTCGTGAAAATGAAGATATCTTCCGTGAGCATTTCGGGAAAACGATCCCGCCTACTGACAATAAATTCTCTGCATTGAACTCGGCAGTTTGGTCAGGTGGATCATTCATCTATGTACCAAAAGGCGTTAAAGTGGATACTCCGCTTCAAGCTTATTTCCGGATCAACTCTGAAAACATGGGGCAATTCGAACGTACGCTAATCATTGTTGATGAAGGCGCATCCGTTCACTATGTAGAAGGTTGTACAGCTCCTGTTTATACAACTAACTCCCTTCATAGTGCGGTTGTTGAAATTGTAATCAAGAAAGATGCTTACTGCCGTTACACGACGATCCAAAACTGGGCAAACAACGTGTTTAACCTGGTTACGAAACGTGCGGTTTGTGACGCTAATGCAACAATGGAATGGATTGATGGTAACATCGGTTCCAAATTGACAATGAAATATCCTGCTGTCATCTTAAAAGGTGAAGGCGCTCGCGGTATGACATTATCGATTGCCATTGCAGGAAAAGGCCAACACCAAGACGCTGGAGCGAAAATGATTCACCTAGCGCCAAATACATCTTCAACGATTGTATCTAAATCAATTTCTAAACAGGGCGGTAAAGTAACATACCGTGGTATCGTTCATTTTGGACGTAAAGCGGATGGAGCTCGTTCCAACATTGAATGTGATACATTAATCATGGATAATCAGTCTACATCTGATACGATCCCTTACAATGAAATCTTGAATGATAACATTTCCCTTGAACACGAAGCGAAGGTTTCCAAAGTATCTGAAGAACAATTGTTCTACTTGATGAGCCGCGGAATTTCTGAGCAAGAAGCAACGGAAATGATCGTAATGGGCTTCATCGAACCATTTACAAAAGAACTTCCAATGGAATATGCGGTTGAAATGAACCGTCTGATCAAGTTCGAAATGGAAGGCTCCATCGGATAATGACCGACTGGCCTGCCTGTAAGGCGATTTAGAATAACCATTCATACAAAAGCCTGCCGGGTCTGACTGGCAGGCTTTTTGTTTTGAAATTCACACCCTTATACGAAAGATTAGATATGGCTCAATAAGGGTAAAAAATAATAAAGGAAGAAGTCAGGAAATGGTCCTGTCCCAAAGGAGTGATGATGCAGATGATTTATGTTGGTGTGACCGGTTGGGGTGATCATGATAGTTTATATGGCGGTGTGTCCCAACGTGATAAACTCAAAGAGTACGGGGCTCATTTTCCCATTGTGGAGGTGGATGCCTCATTCTATGCAGTCCAGCCAAAGAGGAACAGTGAAAAGTGGGTATCCGAGACGCCAGCATCCTTCCAGTTTGTCGTTAAAGCCTACCAAGGGATGACAGGACATCAACGTGGGGAAATCCCATTTGAAAGTAAGAAGGAGATGTTCAAGGCGTTTTGCGACTCACTGGAAGCATATCGGAAGTCCGGCAAGCTCGCGATGGTCTTATTTCAGTTTCCGCCATGGTTTGATTGTAAACGTGAAAATGTGAATTACCTGCGATGGTGCAAAGCTGAAATGGGCGATATCCCAGTTGCCATAGAGTTCCGGAATCAAAGCTGGTACAGGCCCAACGTAGTCCAGCAAACTTTGGATTTTATCGAAAAGGAAGGCTGGATCCATACTGTATGCGATGAGCCGCAGGCTGGAGAGGGATCCATTCCTGTCGTTCTGCATGCCACCGATAAAGATAAAACCCTGGTGCGCTTTCATGGCCGTAACCTGCATGGTTGGCAAAGGCCTGCTTCGGGGGATAATTGGCGTGAGGTCAGGTACCTATATCGATATAATCATCAGGAATTGACTGAATGGGTGGAGAAAATCAGGATATTGGAAAAGGAATCCAAGGAGTTATATGTCCTGTTCAATAATAACTCAGGCGGGGATGCCGCTGATAATGCCAAACAAATGATTGAGTTGCTTGGTATAGAATATGAAGGGCTGGCTCCTAAGCAGCTTGGTTTGTTTTAAGAGGAATTATATAATGAATAATGAAATGATGTGACAAGCTAGTAGAGGTATATCCTCACAAACAGGTAAAGGCGGATTTTTTCATGGTATGGTTAGTATTAGTGGGTATTGGATTATTAGCGGGATCAATCGGCGCTCTTGTCGGTCTGGGCGGGGGCATCATCATCGTGCCTTCCCTTTTATATTTAGGTACATCTACAAATATTATCGATGAGCTGACTCCACAGGTCGCCGTTGGTGTTTCAACCGTAATCATGATTTTTACCGGCTTATCTTCCACTCTATCTTATTTAAAACATAAGGTGGTGGATTATAAGGCCGGCTTAATCTTTTTTATTGGCAGTGCACCTGGTGGAATAATGGGGGCCTATGTGAATAAAAACCTTAACGCCGAAGCTTTTTCATTGTACTTTGGAATTTTCATGGTTTTCATGGCCATCGTGTTATTAGTGAAAAATCGTTTGAAGCCCATGCTTTTCAAGCCTGGAAAAGGGAAAATAGTGAAAACGTATAAAACCGAAAATGGACATTTATTTTCCTATGGTTACCACCCCCTGTTAGCTGTATTGATTTCTTTTGTCGTGGGATTCAGCTCCGGGTTATTTGGAATTGGCGGCGGAGCCTTAATGGTACCCGTCATGATGCTTCTTTTCTTCTTCCCTCCGCATATGGCTGTAGCGACTTCGATGTTCATGGTATTTCTATCTTCCATCACTAATTCGATTACGCATATTTCCCTTGGAAATGTAAATTGGCCATATGCTTTTGCCCTGATTCCGGGTGCGTGGTTCGGTGCTAAAATGGGTGCATTCATAAATACGCGCCTAAAGAGTGCGTCGCTGGAAAATATGTTGAAAATAGTGCTGATAATCATTGGTTTACGTCTTATATACCAAGGCATTACAGGATAAACGAGGAGGAAAAATGATGTCAGAAATCATTCATTTATATCACACCAATGATCTCCATAGTCATTTTGAGAATTGGCCTCGTATTGATAAGTTTCTTAAAGAAAGAAGACAACTTCATCAAGAAACGGGAGAAGAAGCGATCATATTGGATATAGGCGATCATGTGGACCGCTGGCATCCATATACAGAAGGTACGTTGGGTAAAGGAAATATTGAACTGCTTAATGAAGCGGGCTACCAATATGTGACCATCGGCAATAATGAAGGGATCACTTTACCTCATGATGCGTTGGACTCCTTATATGATCATGCAAGGTTCAAGGTCTTGGCAGCCAATATTTATTACGGTGATAATGAAAGGCCGGAATGGGCGCTTCCATTTTGGATACATACAACGGTAAAAGGCACCAAAATCGCGATGATAGGTTTGACAGCCTTTTTTCAAAAGTTTTATTCTGCGATGGGCTGGGAAATAGCGGAACCATTCATGGAGTTAAAGGCACAGCTCGAAAGGGTCAAAACAGAGGCGGATGTAATCATCATCCTTTCCCACCTGGGCATCCATGATGATGAGAGAATGGCAAGGGACTTTCCGGAGATTGACATTATACTTGGCGCGCATACCCACCACATCCTCCACCAAGGTAAATTGATCAATGACACACTCCTTTGCGGGGCAGGGAAATATGGTTTCTTTGTTGGACAGGTGGAAATGACCGTCAATCAGGAAAAGAAAATTAGCCAGAAGAGAGCCATTCTTTATGATACCAATGACTTTTTGGAATTGGAGAATGAACGGTCATGGATTGAAGAAATATACCAGGCAGGAGGGAAAACGCTAAAACAGGTTGCAGTGGACTTACCGATGGCACTGGATAATGATTGGTTCAAACGAAGTCCTTTGACGGAAATCCTTGGGGAGGCCCTAAGGGAGTGGAGTCAGGCGGATTGTTCCTTTTTGAATGCAGGTCTTCTGCTCGAAGGGCTTCCGAAGGGACCTGTCACAAAAGGGGATATTCACAGAATCTGCCCACATCCGATCAATCCTTGCGTCGTTGAAGTCGATGGGAATGAATTAAAGGAAATCTTAATGCAATCGAGAAATGAAGAGTGGCCTCATATTCCGGTGAAAGGTTTCGGTTTCCGCGGAAAAATCATGGGAGTCATGCATTATGATCAAATTGAATTTAACGAAATGGAGAATGGAATCGTAAAAGGGATCCTTATAAAAGGAGAGAAACTGCAGGCGGATAAGTCCTATAAATTGGCAATACCTGATATGTTCACGTTCGGGCACTTCTTTCCAAGTATCCATCGCTCCAATCGCAAGGAATACTTACTGCCGGAATTCTTACGGGATATCCTTTTATGGAAGCTGAAAAAAATATACACTAATCCCTGATACGAAATCACGGTTTTGCCCTTTTTTTCATAAAGTATGGGGAAGGAAGGGGCGAAACCAATTGATTAACATGATCCCAATAATTCTTGATAATCATACATTCCTAGCCATTTCTGTCCGACTGCCGAAAACGAATTTACTTGCTGTCGCGTCCGAAAAAGGGTATATAATGTGCGGTGCGTTGGATGTTGGACTGCTGAACGATAAATTGAGAGATCGTAAAATCCTTGCAGGGAGGGCCACAGGAGTTAAATCGATTGAAGAGTTATTGGAAGCGCCGCTTGAATCAGTTACCTGGGAGGCTGTGGAAAAGGGCATACATCCAGGAATGATTGGTAAAGAGGCATTAATCAAAATGATTTGAAAAGGCGGGCTTTCTTTCTTCCGGAGGGGGCCTTATTTTTTTATCAAAGTAAATGCTGATATTTTTTCAATAAATATGTTCTAACAGATTCATTTATCAAAATATGTTCCGATAAAGCTTATAAAGGAAAGAATCGGTTTGAATTACAAATATTGAATGGGGAAACGGAGTACAAGTATGAGGCTAGCTATTACAAAGTCCCTAAGTCCTGGTGCAAGGCTCGGTAAAAACATCTATAATGAGCGGGGCCATATCCTATTGTGCGAGGGTCTTACATTAACGCAGAAGATGATCAATCGACTGGTTTCCCTTAATATTCCCTTTGTTTACATTCAAGATTCCAGGACGGATGACATTATTCCGAAGCCCCCAGTTTCCGGGAAACTTAGAAGAGAAGCCATTAATACGATTGAAACCACTTTCCTGGACATGAAAAATAAAATGAACCTGGATGGATCATTCACGATAGAGCAGGCTAACGTCAAATTAACTCAAATAGTCCGGAACATCATGGGCGAGCTGAAAAGGAATAAAGAGCTAATGACTTTATTGGCCGACGTTTATACATACGATGACTATATCTTCACACATTCCTTCAATGTGACCTTATATACCTTGGCGATCGGGTTGGAATTGAATATCAAAAATAAGAACCTCGAAATTCTTGGGCTTGGAGCGATTTTACATGATGTCGGCAAAATGCTCGTGCCTTTGGAAGTCCTCCGGAAACCCGGTAAGCTGACGGAAAAGGAGTTTGAACAAATCCAAAAACATGCCGATTACGGATTTCATCTAATTAAAAATGTTCATACCGTTTCACTTTTAGTTGCGAATTGTGCCTATCAGCATCATGAAAGGTTAGATGGATCTGGATATCCCCGTGGGATAAAAGGGGATGAAATCCATTATTTTGGCAAGATCATTGCTGTTGCCGATGTGTTTGATGCCGTTACTTCCAATCGGGTTTACCGTAAGGCCATGCTGCCGCATCAGGGATTGGAAGTCCTTTATGCCGGAGTCGGGAAAAAGTTCGACAATACGATCATCGAGGCTTTCCGGAGGGCGGTTGCCATTTATCCCAATGGTTTATCCGTCGAATTGAATGATGGGAGGAAAGGGGTAGTATCCTCTCAAAATGAAGGGATAGGAAACCGCCCCATGATAAGGATACTTGAAGAAGATGGCGAGCAGATAAAAGAGCCCTACGAAGTGGACTTGAATAAAAACCTGCATTTGCTCATCATGAAATGTCTCGATATACAAGAACCAGCCTAACCTCAAGGATAAGCTGGTTTTTTCATTCCTTGTTTTCCTTCATGATGGCAGGTGCAACCGAACCATTTCCGTTACTGAAATAACTTGGAACATCACCTTCGATCAGCAGGCTTCCGACGGTCACTTCCTGGCTCACCTTTGTCTCCTTCGTGAAAGAGGGGATGACGATTTGAATATTGACATCAAAGTCCACAATCAATTCATAATAAACATTATTGATGCCTGCGTTTGTCAGTTTTGTCCTCAAATCCGATTCAACATTCCCGATGACTGACATTTTCACTGGGATTTCAGGTCCGTAATTGGAAAGGAGGTTATTCCCGGTTACGACACCAAATGGTATATAATACACCACACTTTTATATTGTTCATCATTTATTTTGGCTGAACCTGTTTTAAAAGGGTTTCCCTGTTTGATGCCAAGCTTCTTTTGAATATCCTTCGTGATGTTAGCCCGCAATTCACTATATATGACTGGATTGAAGCTATAGGAAGAACTGGAGTCATCACCACCCTTGGTGTTGGTGATGATTTTGTTCATGTCAACCTTGGCTATATTCTCATCAACCGATTCATGAATCGTTTCGGTTGCAATCCGTTTGATTTCATATTCCGCTACACTCATGATCACGGGTTCGATCGATTTGTCCACGTACCAAAGAGTCATGATGCTTGATATGATGAACAGGATAAATGAATAGAGAAATACTTTTCGGGTGGGAAGAGGCCCCTTTTTTCGGAATTTCTTCGTTCGAAATCTTTTTCGGAACACGCTTTAGCCCCCTTTACTAATAACTATGCATCAAGTTCAGGGGTTTATGTTCGAATCAAAAAAAAGCAGCGTAAAATTCACGCCGCTCACTATTTCTTTTTGGCCAGATCTTTCCTTTCCCACAATTTTAAATAGGGGTAAGGGTCAAAGCTCCATTCTGTGATTCCGTTGTCTTTGTACATTCCGTAATGAAGGTGAGGAGGGAATTTTCCGGAAGTTCCTGGAGGGCCATAGCCTGTACTGCCGACACCCCCGATGACTTGTCCGGGCTCAACGATTTGTCCGACTTTCAACCCTTTGGCGAAGCCGCTTAAATGGGCAAAGTAATGATAGGTATTATTTAAATCCCGTATCCCGATCCTCCAACCTCCGAATTTATTCCAGCCTTTCATTTCAATGATTCCATAGCTCGTGGAACGAACGGGAAGGCTATAATCCGCAAAAATATCAGTGCCTTCATGGATTCTCCTTCCGCCCCATCCGCGAGCGCTTCCCCATGTATTCAAGTACGTATAATGAGTCCGTACTGGAACCGGGAAGGCTTTTTCATGCAGGTCCAACCGGCCGTATTTCTTATAAATCTCGGCATTGCCGATAATGATGCTGACGGCTTTATCGCGTTTATAATAATCCCACAAGCCGATTCGGATATTATCTTCATCTGCACCATATGCCTGGAGATGCTTCGAAAAAGCATACAATCGATCGGTATCATTAGTGATATCCGCTTTGCCATCACCATTGCCATCCTGGCCCAACCCATCAAAAAATGTGATCGTGAGCGGGTTCACATCGTTTAAGTCAGGATTGAGAGCCCCGCTCCATTTTGAAGGCTCGATGTGGATGCCTATAAAACCCTTTGACGGCTCTAAATCCCTTCGTGCAGCCCTTAGGCTGTGCTCATATTGATCTGCTCCAGCAAGGTAATACCACGGGATTTGGAGGGCAGCCTCCATATTTTTATATAGCGCCATTCTCCCGGCATAAACATCAGGGGCATCGGCAGCATTGGCGACTTGGCCTGGTGCCAAGATAAACAAACAAGTTATCGTTAGAAGGAATAATTTTTTCAACGGGGCAGGCTCCTTTCATGATATTCTCCGTTATTAAAAGACATCAGTCCATCCATCTTTTATAGTTTTGCTGATTTGGCAATAAACATGAAAAATAAATAATGGGAAACCAACTATAACTTGTATAAATGCTTTTTTATTGTTAAAGTAGGGTGTGTTAATTTCTATAGAATGGAGTGGCATTTTCATGTCTTCTACAAATAAAGAAATTCTTCGAAAACCAGATTGGTTGAAAATAAAGCTTAATACTAACGAAAATTACCTCGGTTTAAAAAATATGATGCGCGAGAAAAATCTTCATACTGTCTGTGAAGAGGCAAAATGTCCGAATATTCACGAATGCTGGGCAGTGAGAAGGACGGCTACTTTCATGATTCTAGGTGAAATCTGTACAAGGGCTTGCCGTTTCTGTGCAGTAACAACCGGACGTCCGAATGAATTGGACTGGGCTGAGCCGGAGCGTGTTGCCGATTCCGTTGTTTTGATGAATTTAAAGCATGTCGTCATTACAGCTGTTGCCCGTGATGATTTAAAGGATGGAGGCGCTGAAGTTTTCGCTGAAACGGTCCGTGCCATCCGCCGCAAAAATCCATTTACATCAATTGAAGTATTGCCGTCTGATATGGGCGGGGTGTTTGAAAATATCAAGACTTTGATGGATGCTAAACCGGATATCCTGAACCATAATATAGAGACTGTCAGAAGTTTATCGGACCGTGTACGGGCTCAGGCCAAGTATGATCGTTCATTGGAGCTTCTAAGAAGAGCCAAGGAACTGTATCCGGAAATACCGACAAAGTCCAGTTTAATGGTAGGTCTGGGTGAAACGCGGGAGGAAATCCTTGAGACCATGGATGACCTAAGGGCCAATAATGTGGATATCATGACAATCGGTCAGTATTTGCAGCCGACTAAAAAGCATTTAAAAGTGCTGAAATACTACACGCCTGAAGAATTTGCCGAACTGAAAGAACGTGCATTGGAAAAAGGATTCAGCCATTGTGAATCAGGTCCGCTTGTCCGTTCATCCTACCATGCGGATGAACAGGTTAATGCTGCGGCAAAACATAAGCAAAACAAAGGTGAAGAATTATTGAAATAGAGTGAAATAAAGGACCGAAAAAATTCGGTCCTTTTGTATTCAACGGTTATCCATTTTTTGATGGATGTTATCATGATGATCTCTTTTATCGTTGACCATTTCACCGTTTTCATTTTCTTCGCCACTCATTTTGTATCCTTGAGGCGACTTCAGCATTCTCTTGATGGTTTGTTCAATCGTATAGTCAATCCCTCTGCTGCCGGATTTCACTGTAGCGAAATTCTCGACATCCTGGGCAAGGTTTTGATAATCATCACTGACATAGACATGATAGTAGCGAGGCACGACGGACATGGCAGTACGTTTAACCTGGTCTGCGGTTTCCGTCCGATCCTTTGCATTGGTATCATATACGACAAGCACTTCCTCATCAGTAACGAGGGTAGCGGCATCATTGACATTTGGAATCTGAACACTCAGTTTAGAAATGACATCAGAAAGTTGTTCACGGTCAATTGAAGCAGCTTTGTTTGAAATGTTACGGCCGTCAATGGTTGCACTATTTGTGCGTGTAAAACCGAAATCATCACTTTTATTGTCATTATTACGATAATCCTCATCATAATATTGAGTTGGATTATTTACGTTTGTTGGGTTACCGGCATTGTTTTTTGCACCTAGCCCCTTGTCTTCTTCTTTATCAGCACATCCGGTTAGTGCAATAATCGTGCTTAAACCTATCGTTATTATCGTTTTTTTCATCAATAACACCCCCATAACTTTAGGATGAACATATTTCTCTATTTTTCGCTTAGTAATTGATGGGGAATCAGTTATAATTTAAAGAAGGAATGTATATATGAGAGGTGAAAACAATGATTAACATCAATAACATGACCTATGAAATAATCGAGGATGAAAGGGAAGGCTATAACGAAGAAGCCTTTAAAGCCAGATACAGCGAGATTTTAACGAAGTATGATTATATAGTGGGGGATTGGGGTTACGGGCAATTGAGGCTGCGTGGATTTTTTGATGATTCCAATCAGAAAGCGACCTTTGATACGAAAATAAGCACGCTTAGTGAATATTTATATGAATACTGTAATTTTGGCTGTCCTTATTTCGTCGTGAAGAAAATAAAGAAATAAAAAGGCCAGAATTCACTCTGGCCTTCCATGTTAAGAGTTACCATATCCTTTATATGGAGGCTGTTCGTCTTTTTCTGAATCATCATGTGTCGGATGAGCCCCAGGATATTGTCGAGGTATACCCTCATGTAACGATTTATTTTCATAATTAAAGGCACTTTGATATCGTTGCCCTTCCTGCCACGGGGTATTTTTATTCTGAACTGGTTCATCTTTTGCTATGGCTGATCCAAAAGGTCCTTCGGGAAATTCTTCAGGAATTAAATAATCCCTCTGTTTTTCGACATTGGAAAAATCGTGGTATTCTTCTTTGTCCAAGATAATCCCCCCTCATGTAATCGATCTTACACTCAGTAGGTTTCCCGTTTAAGCTAAAAAACTTCAGCACTCAGACGATTTCCATTAAAAAGTGACGAAGTTCTTCGGCTTCCGCTTCCGACAAGTGAAAGGCATGCTCAAGATAGCCTTCCTCTTCCAAATCATCAGGCCCAATAATCGCGAATCGGTTACTCTGCATATTTAAAACAAGCTTCTTTCCATAGAAACGATCGGTTGCCGTAATGGCCAGATCGAATCTTGATTCCTCTCCCATGAAGCTAATGAACCGGGTTTTTGAATCAACGACGTCATTGTATAAATAAAAGCGATCTTCCATAGTATCATTCCCTCCGTATCTTCACATTTGTATTTCCATCATAACAAAGTGACTTCAATAGGGGAACAGACATTTTTCGGGGCTACAGGCTGAAGAACATCGCTTCAGCAATAATGGCATTCATCGATTAAATGAAAATGGCAAGAATATAAATGGAATCGGGGAGTGTACGTCTGGAAATGCACCCCCGTAGAAAAGGCAATGTGTGGTTGAAGGAATTGAGAGTAAGGGAGAAGCTATGGTATTATCAAGGAATAAGGTTGGTTCGGCACAGCGTTTTTGACTATGCCGCTCATTCAACCAATGATTCCCTATATCATCTTAGATCAGAAAGGATCTGGAAAAAATGTACTTTGTAGACCGCCAAAAGATTGAACAAATATTAGGTTTTCTTGAAAAGCAGCTTGGACTTTTTGAGGGGCAGGATAATTGGGATGGAGACCATTCGGAACTTATCGCTGAAAGGCTTATACAAACTTCCATCGATTCCGTGTTGGATGTAGGAAATGCGGTAATTGATGGTTTCATTATGCGTGATCCAGGAAGTTATGAGGATATTATCGATATCCTTCAAGATGAAAAAGTGATTTCAGAAGAAAAAGCGATGCAATTCAAAAAGGTTTTGCCATTAAGGAAAATGCTGGTTCAAGACTTCATTGAAGTGGATCACAAAGAACTGCATGCCGTATTTTCGGAAAATATCGAGGCATTCAAGCAATTCCCTGATTTGGTGAGGAACTATTTAACGAATGAATTGGGACCTGTTTCAGCTTTTAAAAACTAGCAGCGTTAGGAAGGCGAATTTCAAATGAAGTCGTATAAAGGATATTTAATTGACTTAGATGGCACCATGTATCGCGGAACGGAACAAATTGCGGAAGCGGCAGGGTTTATTAATGACTTAAGGAAAAGGGACATCCCTTATTTATTCGTCACCAATAATTCATCCCGGACTCCGGCACAGGTAGCGGATAAATTGAGAAGCATCGGCATCTCGACGGAGGATGACCAGGTTTTCACGACAAGCATGGCCACTGCCAATTACATAGCTGAACAAAAGAAAGGTGCATCGGTCTATGTGGTGGGTGAAGAAGGCATCATCGAGGCTCTTAAGGAAAAGGGAATGAAGCTTGTGGAAGAGCATCCCGATTATCTGGTCATGGGCATCGACCGCGGCGTCAATTATGAAAAGTTGTCAAAAGCCTGTCTTGCTGTAAGAAATGGTGCTGTTTTCATTTCGACCAATGGTGATATTGCCATTCCTACCGAGCAAGGCCTTTTGCCGGGGAATGGTTCCTTGACCTCCGTTGTTTCCGTTTCGACCCAAGTACAGCCGATTTTCATTGGCAAGCCAGAATCCGTCATAGTGGAGCAAGCCCTAAGAGTATTGGGGGTTCCTAAAGAAGAGACAATCATGGTTGGAGATAACTATGATACGGATATCCTTGCCGGCATTAATGCTGGGATCGATACACTGCTTGTACATACTGGCGTAACGACAAAAGAACGTTTAAAGCAATATAAGGAGCAGCCTACGCATGTGGTGGACACCCTTGACTTATGGCGCTTTGAATGAAAAAAACCAGGTCTGCGAATGCAGCCCTGGTTTTTTTCATGTCGTGAATATCATTCGTTTACTATTCCGCATTTTCGGTTCTATGGGCAAGCCGGCTTGAAGCGGCAGCGGCAATTGCCCCAACGATATCATCTAAAAAGGTGTTCACCTTACCTGTGCTTTTATCATTTAAATATTTTAAGATACCCGGCTTTTGTTTATCGATGAAACCATAATTGGTAAAGCCGATGGATCCATAAACATTCACAATTGAAAAAGCCAATATTTCATCGACCCCATATAGGCCTTCATCTATTTCAATGATGCTCAGCAGAGGCTCCTCGAGCAGTTTTTTCTCAGCAAGAATATCCAACTGTATGCCGGTAAGGATGGCATTTTGGACCTCGCGTTTTGAAAGGACCCGTTCGACATTGTGAAGGCAGTCGGACATTTGGAGATTTTCATGGTAGCCGGATTGTAAATACATGACAAGCTCAGCGATATCCTCCAATTTCACTCCTCGTTCAATTAGCCATTTCCGAGCCGTTTTTTCAGACATTGATTGTTCAATATTAGCCATTTCATCACCCATTTCTCTATATTTTAAAGGGATAGTTCTAATGCAGGTAGTTTGATTTGATTAAACTGAAAACCTATGGAAGATGTTTTGATTGGAATTTCTAATAAGGTTTCGATAATCATTCAGAAAACGGGTTATTCCACATATATATAAGTATATGATGTCCAATATTTCTATTATATCCATTTGATGAAGGAGGCCATTCCATGATAGAAGAAATCATTTTTAATAATTATGGCATACAGGTGGAGCTTGAAGAAGCCAATGTCAGGTTTCCAAGCTTCCGTTCAGGAAATATGGTGTACAGTATCGTTCCCATTGAAAATATGGAGCAGGAGGAATTAGTGGAACGGTATAAAATGTCTCAACATCTGATTTCACAAGGTGATCGTCACGTATCCGCCTTTGTCCTTGCCAATCATGGAAGTTATGTTTCGGAAGCGGATGAACAATTATTCATCCTTCTCGCCAATCAGGCATTGGAAGGTCCGAGAAATTTCAACCCGGGGAGACGTCTGGCAAGATTCCATCAGCGTGGTCGAACGATTAATGAAACGATTCGAACATGTTCAAGGATCGGTAAATGGAAAGAGCTCTGGGAACAAAGGATCGATCAGTTAGAAAAGATTTGGCGGGATAAGCTCAACGCCCATCCTGATAACCAGTTTGAAAAATTATTTATAGAAACCTTTCCCTATTATATGGTCCTAGGTGAAAATGCGATTCAATATTTAGTCGACACGGAAATAGATGATACCCCGCAAATTGTCGATAGCGGAACGGTATGTTATGAACGTTTTTTACATGATACCTGGAAAAGCAATAAGTGGATGAAAAATCCGTTCGATTGGGTATTCGACCACGGAACCAGGGATGTCGCGGAATGGGTGAGGGAACATTATTTTCAAAATGTGCATACACATCAGCGGGGCATTGGCCATTTCTTTCACGAATATCAGTCCATAGAACCCTTCTCCAGTTTTTCAGCCCGGTTGTTATATTCGAGGATGCTGTTTCCCATTCATTATTTTGAAACGGTGGAAGAGTATTTTTCAAAAACGACGGAATCAAGGTCGAATGAATTGGAGGATAAAATAGCTTCGATCACGAAATCCTCCCAACAATATGAGTCCTTCCTCAAACATTTTTATGAATTGGCAGAGGTCCCTGCCAAGCAATATGATTTGCCTAAAATTGACTGGATTTAGATAAAAACGGGAAAGAAATATGATTCATTCTTACTTACTATGTTATGATGATAACAAGATTTTTTAGAATAATTAGATATTTAATCACTGCGGAAGGATGGGATCATGAAAAGATTGATGATGGCCGCCCTTATAGCCTTTTTAATCATCCAAACGGCGAATCTTGCGAAAGCCGAATCGAAAACAAGTTGCGAATCGACTCAATTCAGGATTGTCATGAAGTCTGAAGCGGATGTGAAAGAAAAGACGTCGGCTGCCAGTAAAACGTTAAAAACGTATAAGAAAAATAAAGAATTATCGGCAAACGGGAGAACTGGAAACTGGTATAAAATCTGTCACGCAAATAAGGCCGCATATATCAATATGGCAGATGTAAAAGAGGTTTTCAGTGCTGATGAAAAAGCTCTTCTGAAGAAATTCGATAGGAGGAAAGGCGTTAACCAAGTTGTATCGGCGACAGGTAAATCGATGAGTGATACGAAGGTCACGATCCAAACTTATGAGAAGAAACAAGGGGAATGGCGCCGTGCATTGAAGAAGATGGAGGGTGTCATTGGGAAGAACGGCTTCACGAAGAGCAAAAAAGAGGGGGATGGGAAATCTCCGGTTGGAATTTATTCCTTTGGTACGGCCTTTGGGAGCGAAACGAAGCCGGCCGGTATGAAAATGAGTTATAAGAAAACGACCAAATATGACTACTGGATTGATGATCAGACATCCAGGGATTATAACAAGTGGAAAACCTATAAAGGAAATCCTTCAGTTAAATGGAAGTCTTTTGAAAGGATGAATCATGAACTCTATAAGTATGGAGCGGTCATCAATTATAATACGGATCCCATCATAAAAGGAAAAGGCAGTGCAATCTTTCTCCATATATGGAGAGGGGGTACAAAACCGACGGCGGGATGTACAGCCACGGCCGAAAGGAATGTCCTCAGTTTACTGAAATGGATGGATCCCATGCTAAAGCCGCATATTGTAATGGGTACAAATGATTCATTGAAGAGCGTTAAGTAATAATCATCAAAATGGTTTTCCCATAAAAAAATTAACGTTACCGGATCTTACTCGTTCAAGGGATGGACGAAAAAATTCGTGCATCCATCTTTTCTAACTATTGATAATTATGTGAATTAAACTTATAATGTCTACTATACAAATACAAATGTTTTCTTCAGGCAAACAGTTTTAAGGGGGAACCAAGATATGAAAGCCATCTCGATCGGTTTATTGGGGTTAGGTACAGTCGGATCAGGAGTCGTACAAATCATTGAAAGCCATCAGGACAAGCTCATGCATCAAGTGGGCTGTTCCATATCCATTAAGAAAATACTTGTGAAAGACACGACGAAGGAGCGGCTTGTCGCGGTCGAAAAAGGAATGTTAACGGACAATCCTGAGGATATCCTTTCGAATCCCGAGATTGATGTTGTAATAGAAGTGATGGGCGGAATCGAAGAAACACGCGGCTATCTAATAGAAGCGATAAAAAATAAAAAGCATATCGTTACGGCCAACAAAGACCTAATGGCTTTACATGGACCGGAACTGTTGGAATTGGCCACCGATAATCAATGTGATTTGTTCTATGAAGCAAGTGTTGCAGGGGGAATTCCGATTTTACGCGGTCTTGTCGATGGGTTATCTTCTGACCGCATCACGAAAATGATGGGAATCGTCAATGGAACGACAAACTTCATTTTAACGAAAATGAGCAAGGAAGGCAGAGCTTATGATGACGTATTGAAGGAAGCCCAGGAGCTGGGATTTGCTGAAGCCGATCCGACAGCCGATGTAGGCGGATTGGATGCGGCCCGTAAAATGGCGATCCTATCAACACTCGGGTTCTCAATGAACATTGGCTTGAATGATGTTGAGGTACAGGGCATTACCGAGATATCCGAAGAGGATTTGAGATATAGCAAGAAGCTTGGTTATACAATGAAATTGATCGGGGTCGCTTCCAGGGCAGGGGATAGGGTCGACGTAAGTGTCCAGCCTGCACTTCTTCCGGAAGCACATCCGTTGGCATCGGTAAATAATGAGTATAATGCTGTATACGTTTATGGGGAAGCCGTAGGGGAAACGATGTTTTACGGACCTGGGGCTGGCAGTCTTCCTACTGCGACTGCAGTCGTTTCGGATATGGTGACGGTCATCAAGAATATGAGGCTGGGCGTAAATGGCCGCAGTGCCGTTGCACCTCAGTACCCGAAACAATTAAAAGATGCCACTGAGATTTTCGCTAAATTCTTCATTCGGTTACATGTTCAGGATGAAGTAGGCGTTTTAGCCAAAATCACGAATTTATTTGCCGAGCACGGGGTAGGATTCGATAAAATCCTTCAATTGCCTCTGGATGAAAAGGAATCTTCCGAAATCGTATTAGTTACGCATACTGCCACAAAGGCTGCATTTGAGCAAATAATACAGAAATTACATGATTACAATATGGTAAGAGAAGTGAAAAGCACATACAGAGTTGAAGGAGAGGACATCAAATGAGCTGGCAAGGACTTATAAGCACGTATAAAGATTTTTTACCCGTCAATGAAAACACGCCTGCACTAACCCTTTTGGAGGGCAATACACCTTTAATCAGACTGAATCGATTATCCGAAGAGTGGGGAATCGACTTACATGTAAAATATGAAGGGGCAAATCCAACTGGGTCCTTTAAGGACCGCGGAATGGTCATGGCCGTCGCCAAAGCGATAGAAGAGGGCAGCGACACGATCATCTGTGCTTCCACAGGGAATACATCAGCAGCTGCAGCAGCTTATGCGGCCCGTGCCAACCTGCGCTGTATCGTCGTCATCCCGGAAGGTAAAATAGCGATGGGCAAGCTTGCCCAAGCCGTTATGTATGGAGCGGAAATCATCTCGATCGAAGGGAACTTCGACCAAGCTTTAAAGATCGTCCGTTCACTTAGTGAGAGTTCACCGATAACTCTTGTGAATTCGGTCAACCCATACCGGATTGAAGGGCAGAAGACAGCTGCTTTTGAAATTTGTGATGCTCTCGGCTCCGCACCGGATATTTTGGCGCTGCCAGTCGGGAATGCAGGGAATATAACGGCTTACTGGAAAGGCTTTAAGGAATATAACGAAGCGAAACAAACGGGCCTTCCTGAAATGAGAGGGTTCGAAGCTGAAGGATCGGCTGCAATTGTCCGGGACAGCATTATTGAAAATCCAGAAACGATTGCAACGGCCATCCGGATTGGAAATCCTGCAAGTTGGAAGTTTGCTGTGGAAGCGGCAAATGAATCCAAAGGCAAAATTGATGAGGTGACAGACGAAGAAATTCTGGAAGCCTATCATTTCCTTGCTAAAAAAGAAGGGGTATTTGCAGAGCCGGCATCATGTGCTTCCATTGCAGGTATCTATAAACAATTAAAAAGCGGTGAAATCAAAAAAGGAAGTAAGATTGTTGCTGTATTGACTGGAAATGGATTGAAGGATCCGAATGTGGCAGTCAATACAAGTACGATTCAACCTACATTGCTGCCTATGGATGAAGAAGTCATTTTAGAACATCTGCAGGGCGTGAAACAGGCATGAGTGCGGAATCAGAGATGTTCTTGATCCGTGTACCAGCAAGTACGGCCAACTTAGGGCCAGGATTCGATTCCATCGGCTTGGCGTTAGGGCTTTACTTGGAAATACACGGATCTTCATCAGATCATTGGGAAGTCGTCCCGCTTTCAGAGGAAATGTCTGTTTTTCCAAGGGATGATCGCAATTATATCGTCCAAATTGCCAAGGAGACGGCGGCTTCCTATGGAAAGGAACTATCCCCATGCCGGCTTTTCGTCTCTAGCGAAATTCCACTGGCGCGGGGGCTTGGAAGCAGTGCCTCTGCCATTGTGGCGGGAATTGAATTGGCGAACATCGTTGGTGAGCTTCATTTATCAAATGAGGAGAAGAATAGGCATGCTTCCCTCTTTGAAGGGCACCCCGATAATGCGGGGGCATCTGTGTATGGCGGATTGGTTGTGGGCCTTCATACGGAGGAAAGGACGGATGTCCTGTCGTTTCCGATCGAGGGAGTTAAGGTGATCGCTGTCATTCCCGATTTTGAATTGCTTACTGAGGATTCAAGAAATGTCCTTCCGAATTCGCTTTCCTATAAAGATGCGATAAGCGGGAGCGCAGCCGCAAATGTAATGCTTGCAGGAGTTCTATCGAAAGATTGGAAACTTGTTGGTGAAATGATGCAAAGTGATCGTTTCCATCAGCCATATCGAGCGGAGTTGGTCCCTCATTTAGCGCTTATAGAAGAAGTTGTCCTTAATGAAGGCGGATTTGGTGCGGCACTAAGCGGAGCGGGTCCAACTGTTTTATGCTTGGCATCTCCAGAAAAAAGTGAAGGTTTGCTTACTGGATTGAAGGATAGATTTCCAGAATTCCTTGTGAAGGAATTGGAAATCGATAATGATGGGAGTTATACGGCAATTCTTTCCGAACAGGAAAAAAAGGAATTGAAGTTTTTGAAATCGTGAGCCGTGTTCATTTGCCGTCCATATAAAAAAGCTGACCCGTGTCAAGCCGTATCAATTCATTTGATAGGGCAAAAGCCGAGTCAGCTTTATTTTTATTACAGCCCGCAAAAAGATTCCGGCCTGCATGAAAAAAGGTTGAACGTGTATAGATGAAGTGATCCTTCATCCATACGCTGATTGTTATTTAAAGGGCTATTAGAAAACTTGTTCAACTTCCACTACACCAGGAACTTCTTCAAGTAGGGCACGCTCAATCCCAGCTTTTAGCGTAATGGTCGAACTAGGACAGCTTCCGCAAGCTCCTAGTAATCGTAATTTTACAATCCCATCTTCTACGTCAACTAGTTCACAGTCACCGCCATCACGAAGAAGAAACGGACGAAGCTTATCTAGGACTTCTTGAACTTGAACTTCCATTGTTTGTTCAGACATTGCAATCGACTCCTTTCCTAATCATATTATAATGCGAAGGTAATAAAAAATCCAACTGTAACTTTGCGGAAATATAATCTATATTATTCTGGTATGATGGAAACAGGTGAAGTTTTAAACATTATTCAAATGAAGCAACTATAATAAACAGAAGGAGGAAGAGTATGGTAAGGAAGGATATTGAGATAGAAGTGTATGGAGCGGAGCAAATTTGCGCGAGTTGTGTGAATCTCCCCTCTTCGAAAGATACCTGCGAGTGGCTTGAAGCCGCTTTAACGAGAAAGTTTCCTGAGCAGCCATTCAAAATATCCTATATAGATATGTATAACCCACCAGAAACATTGAAGCAAAAGAGCTTTGCCGAGAAGATGATCGAGGAAGATTTATTTTATCCACTGGTTCTCATCGAAGGTGAAATCATTGCGGAAGGAAATGTCCGTCTCAAAAAAGTGGTGGAAACTATGGAAAAATATGGATACTCGGTGCGGGTGTGATATATAATGGAAGAAATAAGAAAAACTGACCCATGAATGGGCTGCATGCAGCTCATTGGGCCAGTTTATGAATCAACCGTTATGGTACTTATACATCCAGAGAATGCCTGATTTCATTAGGCGTGCCACTCTGCCGGTGATTGGGCGATTTGCAACAAGACCAAAACCTTGTTTCTTCCCAAGGGAACCTAATGTTCCTTTTAATTTCATGGTAGGGAAGCTTTCCGGAAGTGGTTCATTTGCCCATTTCTTCACAAGGACTTGGACGATTTGCTCAGCTTGGGACTCCGCTAATTGAGCACTAGGTGCATGAGGAAGGCTCGCGCAGTCGCCGACTACAAAGATGCTGTCATCATTAGGAAGGAAATGCTGAGGAGTCAGAACGGCTCTTCCTTGACGGTCTTTTTCAATATCCATATCGCGGATGATCTTGCTTGGCTGAATTCCAGCTGTCCATACGATGACGTCGCTTTGAACGGCTTCGTCGCCATTATAAAGAAGATTTGGTTCAACTTTCGTAATATTTGAATGATGTACGATTTCGATGGTATGTTTATCGAACCATGATTCGACAAAAGTACTTAATCTTTCTGGGAAAGCAGATAGAATATGCGGTCCACGGTCAAATAGCTTAACGTTTAAATCTGAACGGCTTTCAATCAATTCACTTGCAAGCTCAACACCGCTCAGTCCGCCACCAACGATAGAAACGGTTGCACCGGCACCTAAATTATTCAAAGCTGAATATGTGCGGCGTGATTTATCGATTGTTTGGATACTGTAAGTGTGTATGTCTGCACCAGGAATATCGTGGTATTTATCTTCGCAGCCAAGGCCAATGACTAAATCATCATAAACGACAGGATCTTGATTTTCTATAATGACCTGTTTATTTTCCATATCGATGGAAAGTACTTCTCCGTATACGTTCTTCAAGCGAGGATGTTCAGGAAATGCAACACGGATGTGCTGATCTGGAATGGTACCTGCTGCTAAAGCATAATATTCCGTTTTTAAGCAGTGATAAGGATTACGGTCGATAAGCGTGATGCTCACATTTTCAGGAAGCTGATTAGGCAGCAATCTTTGCAACATGCGCATACCACCATACCCGCCACCAAGTATGACTAGATTCTTCATATGATTTTTTCCCCTTTATTTGATCTCTTGAAAAATTTGATTAGCACTTAACTATAGGATTCCCCCAAATGGTCCCCTTAAAAGTTCAATTAAATATATATACCCCAATTTGTAGTAAGAATAAAAAATTAGATAATTTTCTTTTTTTACGTACCCCGACAAAAGTATAACGAATATAAAAGGAAATCACAACCGATATCTTGAAATAGGCTTATTTTTTATGCGTAAATATTGACTGTTAATGGGAAAAGTAATAAGATGGGTTGTTAGTAACTGTGAGGTGAAACAATGTACCCGATTATTGAATTTTGCGTAAGCAATCTAGCCAGTGGGGCTCAGGAGGCTCTGGAAAGATTGGAGCGGGATCCGAATTTGGATATCATAGAATATGGTTGCCTGGGATATTGCGGCAGATGCTCCAGTAACTTATATGCACTTGTAAACGGTGAAGTGGTTTTTGGTGACACAACGGATGAATTGGTAGATAAAATATATAAGTACATTGATGAATTTGAAATGTCTTAATCATCAACGGCGGATAAAGGCTGTTCCTGGAAGGGACAGCCCTTTTTTATCAGTGCTGCAGCAAAGGGTGGGTTGTTTCCTGGGTCCGTTTGAGTTCCTGAAAGCGGTCCCTGGCCATCTGAATGATGGAGGCTTCCCGGGCATTTTTTTGTCTTTCGAACACGAATGAAAAATACTTGATGGCTGCCTTTTCATTGCCTATCCTTCTTGAGATTTCGCCAGCGAGATAAAGGATCCGGGCTTCGGATACCTGGGTGCTGCTGAAGTCCCCTGTTGAATAAGATGCTTCATATTCCTTTAGGGCGAACTTCAAAAATCTTTCTTCTTGTTCCTTGTTTTGTTTGATCCTATATAACCAGGCTATCCGTAAACAGATTCCAGCAAGGATTATATGTTTTTCCTTTTTTAAAGCTCCGCAATAACTCGCCAGCTTGTATGTATTGATCGCGTCTTTAATGGATCTTTCAGTGCTAAAATGATGGGGAACCCACTGGGAGCTGACTTTTTCCAAAATGATTTCCATTGTAGTGGGGGGGAAGTGCCGGGAAAAATCCTCGGAATAAGAAAAGCCGCAGTGAGGGCACACAAAAATATTATAGTAAAGTGGGTTTACGGCTGAATCAGCATGAATGGGACAAAAGTCCGTGTCATATTTAGCAACTTTTACAAAACGTGACCGGACCTTTTTAGTGGTCGACTTTTGTTTGCATAAAAGGCATTCCATGCTTTTGTCATATAGAGGATGTATACTTTCGATGGTGATTACCCCCTTATTGTAATTTAGGATTTGGTTCAACGGATTGGTCCATTATACCTACACCTATTATTATAGACTAATGTTAGTTGGTAAAATAGGTGGGGGAATATGAATTTTTCCAAGCTGGAAAATTGAGCGCGGGAATTTCTTTGGTATATACTATAAAGAGAAATGGTTCTATCTCACATATTCAGAAGAAGGAGGGATTTATTGTGAGTGAAGTTGTTCAAATAACGGAAGCTGCCGCTTTTCAGATAAAAGAAATGATGAAACATAATGGTGAAGAGGGTTCCTTTTTAAGAGTGGCCGTTAAAGGCGGAGGCTGCAGTGGATTATCCTACGGAATGGGCTTTGAACAAGAGCCCGGAGAAAAAGATAGCCAGCTGGAACAGTTTGAAATTAAGATCCTTGTCAATGCCGAGGATGCAGATATATTGAATGGAACGGTAATTGATTATAAACAAACGATGATGGGTGGAGGCTTTACGATTGAAAACCCAAATGCCATCGCTTCATGCGGTTGCGGGTCTTCCTTCAAAACGGCAAAAAACGCCGGCACGCCGGAGAACTGCTAAGTTTAGCTGACGGTCAGTGATCGGTAAGTTAAGCGATGGGGATTACGTATTTACTCTTCGGAGGGTTACGTACTAAACCCCTAGCTAATTCGATATCAACTCATATATTTGACGCTTCTTGACGTATTTAACGATACGTTGGGAGGCGTCTTTTTTTATGTCCGAAGAAAGGAAAATCAAGCAGCGAAGGGCTAAGGTTGCCAAGCGTGCGAACGTCACATCCGATATTCAGCCCATGGCGCTAGAGCCTGCGTGGAACTACTTTATTACCGCAAAGATAGGAGAAGGTATCCGGGATAGGACGCGTGATGATTACTCTAACACTTGGCGTTATTTTACCGGATGGCTTGACGAGGAAAATTACTCCATTAAGTTTGTGCACGAAATAACAACGGATGTTTGTCGGAATTACATCCACTATCTAACAGTTGAAGCTCCGCGATACAAGGGCCATAAATTCATACAAAACGATCATGGGAAGGGCCTTTCATCAGCGACGATTAATATGCGGATTAGAGCGTTAAAGGTGGCGTTCAACTTCTGGTATAAAGAGGAGTTTGTGCGCAAGAATCCGATGGACAATATCCGGTGTCAAAAGATAGACGAAGATAAAATCGAGTCATTTACGGACGAACAAATCGAGGCATTGTTGGGCGCCTGCGATCAAAGAACATATGTAGGGTTTAGGGATTACGTGTATCAGTGGACGCTCCTAGATAGCGCTATGAGGATAAATGAACTACTTTCAATACGACAGGAGGATATCGATTTAAAAACTCGGACTATTACGCTAGCGGCGCGTTTTAACAAGAATAGGCGAGCCCGCATCATTCCTCTGTCCTCTGAAACGCTGAAATTGTTACTCGAATTAATTGATGAGAATAAGGCTCACTTTCCGCAAGCTGAAAAGGTCTTTTTGTCCTGCTACGGTGAGGAAGTGTCGGATACGCAAATGAATAAGCGCTTGAAGTATTACGGAGACATTACCGGGGTTGGTAAGCAGATACGTACGACTGCCCATACTTGGCGACACACGGCAGCACGGAATTACATCCTTAATGGCGGAGATCCTTACACTCTTATGCGACTGCTCGGCCACAGCTCAATAAATATGACACGTCGCTACGTTCAAATGACTGCGGATGATGTCCGAATCAAGCACGACCAGTTCTCGCCAGTTAAGAAATTCCGTACAAAATTACGCTAATAAACATAAAAAGAGCGCCGGATACTGGAATATCTGAACGCCCCGAACTGATAATGATTACTTATAGTTTACTGAAAAAAATTGTCTTTTGCAAGGCTTATTCAGTTATGCCTTTTTTAGGATACTATAATCTCGGGCTGCGCTCTTTTACGAAAAGGGAGCCGAAAACATGTCGAAAATGTTAACAGAAACTATGACCATAAACGAAGTAACAATCGAAGCAGAACACGCAGGAAATATCGCCTATTACAGATCGCTATCAAACTTTACGTCTCTAGAAGCATTCAACGCACATTATCGCAGCTTAACTTATACATATGCGGAACTACTCGAACAGAAACCGTCCTACAAGGCTATTCTAGAGGTTCTATTTAGAAGCGCCCCTCTAACTATCGGAGTCCCTTTTATGAGGCGTGAGATCCTCGCAGAGAAGGCGGGCGTATCCTTACGATCTGTCGCTAACTTCCTAAAGGATGCGAGCGAGCTTTTTGGGATTACAGCACTTAAACAACTTGGTAAAAAAGGCAAACGTTACGGCGGTTATGCGCATCTTGTTTATGTGTTCTCTCCCCTATCGAATTTACGTCAGCATCCATCAAATAAGGTCGCCGAAGAACCTTCCGAAAATGAAGATTGCACAGCGCCTTGCACAGCGTCTTTGCACAGCGTCGACATGCCGGAAACCTTAGAGTCGCAAGCGTTAGAGGCCCCTATTTCGGCTCCGAATCAAGACTCTTTTAAGCAAGTTTCTCCTTCGGAAATAAAAGATATTAAATACAAAGTACAAGACACCGTTGGTAAGCAAATAACAACTATCGAATATATTTCTCCCTTCGATAAAGACATCGATATGCTACTAACCGGATACGGAATACTTGAAAAGATCCAAATCCAAAAAACAATCGAAAAAAGTTTAAAGAAACGTAATCTATTATTTGCTAATGCGAAAATGTCCGTATTGAAAGCGCTAGAAACTTTAGTGTATTTCCAACGACGGGCTAATCGTGGTCTATTCGCATTCAAAAAAAGTATTCATGCATTTCTAACTTATAATCTTAATCTAGCAATCGATGAAGACAAAGAGACACAGGCAAACGACGAGTATGACCGAGCAATGAAAGACGTATACTCTACCTACAACGACTTGGAAAGCGAAAAGCGACTTGAAGACTTCTTTAATCGAATAATACCTCCAATTGACGCAGAAAGTTGTCACCATGTCGACTACATCGGTAGTAACGGGGGAGAAGACTTTTTCGCTGCCTCTTATGCATCCATGTCTATTTAAAGTTTAGGCTCTGTTATATTATGCTGTTAATTTTTCACAAAGAAATAGGCCCTTGTTGAATCATCATTCTCTATTACGCACCTAGCAAGGATAAAATTAAAAGAAATACTGATTATTTATTTCTGCCTTCGTAAATATTTCCAACTACTTCGAAATTTTCTGGTTTATAATCATAACGTACCGGTATACCGTTGCTATGGCTATGATTAATTATCCACGGCCACAATGGGTTGGTAGTGTTTTTTTGTTCTATTAATTCTTCATAATAAAACTTTATTATCTCTTCTGGCACTTCGCATATATCAAAGAAATTTTTTTTGAAATATTTGTGATAAAATTTTGTGTCAGATATGGATTTTTGATGTATTATTTCATTCCTAAATTCTTCAAATTGGAGGAACTGGGCCCAAATCTTTAATTGAGTGATGTTTTTTGTTTTATAGACATTGACTAAAATATTTGATAGTTTCATCTTTAATGTTAGCCATCTCTCGATAGATTGCTTATCGTATGTTTCTATAATCCCTTTGTTGTTTCTTTCGCTAATGTATTCATAATTATTGGGTATACTTAAATTTGAAAATGTTTCTAATGCAGTATATCCAAAAACAATTGCTGTTTGTATAGATTCAATGTATTCGTAGACAATGGTTGATTTATTAATTATTGAGTCCCGTCTACTGATTTCCTTATCATGTTCAAAGTGGTTTACTGAATCTGGATTTATTTTTTCTTTATATATTAATTTAGCTTTTATTAAAGCTTTATTTGCTATAGAAAGTAATAATCCGACGTTATTTGGTGCGAAATATTCTATATTATTTCTCTTGCCATTGATTTTAGTTGATGATTCAATCGTATCAATTTCCTGTAAAACCATAGATGCCGGTTTTTCAGGATTCATATAGCAAATTGGCTTATGAGCTCTTGGATCAAAAGGTTTGTATTCTTCGGGTTTAACTGCCATCACAACAAAATTAGATGGTTTAGAGACTGTATTGTTGTTATTCTTTTTTCCCCTCTTTTTTCCCAATATTATTCCTCCAATTAAACATTTATTTAAAATTATACCATGATACTTTAGTCTGATTACCTAAATATAGTGAAAATTTGTAAAATTAGGCAGTATCTTAATCTTATATTAGCTAGAGAAGCTATTTTTCCAAATAAGTTGCTTATTCATTTTACCTGTGAAACGAGCTAAGTACATGAAAGGCAAAATCACGCCAAAAAGAACGGGTAGTCCCGTCCTAGTTCCGCAGCTCTTTAGCTTGTTCTCGTTCAGATACGATGTATCTTCGAATACGTCTTAGTTCTGTATTACCTAATCGATATTGCTTTCCGCATAGTTTTCCGTCTTTAAAGTATTCGGCCATTATACGGATACGATCTGAGTATGAACGCTTAATACTTTGCATTACCTTTTGATTTTCGGTATAAAAAGCGAAGCTACCTTTTTCTAATTTCCAGTATTCGGACATTATTTCGACCTCCTTTCGCTATCTTGAGCATTTTTCTGTTGCTCTCGGAAAAGTTAGCGTTTAGGAGGTCGTATTTGTTACATATACGGTAATGTTTTAGGAAATACAGGCGATTATAGCTATTCGTTTATCGATGCGAAGGTATTAGTATTCGAAGGGGGTAAAAGAGCTCTACCGTGCTTCTACGAGGGAATCTATTAGTTGTTATAAAACAAAGCTACGAAAAAGGATTTCGCATAAATCCGTGTGAACTTCACAGAAATTCAACATAAATTATCTGTATATACCGAAAACCCTTGCGGGAGTAAGCGTGAGAGCTTCGTAGTTTTAGTAGTGTCAAGTGTTTTTGCTTTACGGTGGTTTACATGCCGAACGGAATCCGGGGGTTTGTATACCCGTTTTTACGCTACTTTCGGTCGGATCCGGAGAGACTACTCTAAACTCACGGGGGTCCGCATTCTAGGCGTGATGTATTGCGAAAGAGATCCGTAGGATTTATCGCATGTAATAAATTCGGAAGTGATCGGGAGGAATACTATCATTTTAAATGACGGTATTGGAAATCCGAATAAAACGTGGCCCATACGCAGACATTCCGCATTATTTTTGAAAGCCCTTTTTTTGTCTATTAAGGTACACTTTTGTAGACGGTCTAAAAACAAGCCTTTTCAATGTCTGTAAAATGTTTATTTAGACTTTTATGGACGTCTATAAAGTATTTGACTTTTATAGACTGTTTTAGTAACCTAACTATAGATAAAGAAAAGGGGCGGTATATATGACTGGAATTAATTTTGGATATGTGAGGGTATCTAGTAAATCGCAAAACTTAGATAGGCAGCTCGACGCATTAAGTCAATACGTTGAGGACGCAAATTACATATACGAGGATAAGCAAAGCGGAAAGGATATGGAACGTAAGGGATATCAAGAAATGAAGAAGGCGATGAGGAAAGGCGATACTCTTTTCATAAAGTCTATTGATCGGTTAGGACGGAATAAGCATCATATCAAAGCTGAGCTCGAATATTTCAAGTCGAAAGATATCCGAGTAAAAATCCTCGATTTACCGACGTCAATGCAAGACGTTCCGGAGGGGCAGGAATGGGTTATTGATATGATTAATAATATTATCATCGAGGTTTACTCGTCTATTGCCGAGCAGGAGCGTCACACGATAAAGACACGGCAGGCAGAGGGCATCGCAGTAGCTCAAAAGAACGGAAAGAAATTCGGTAGACCGACGCTCGAGCTTCCGCATAACTGGACAAGTCTATACAAGCAATGGAAAGCCGGAGAGATTAAGGCGGTAGACTTTATGCGTGAAGTCGATATGAAGAAGGCGACTTTTTATAAGAAGGTCAAAGAATACGAGGATCAAAGATAGGGCGGCAAGATGCGGCTCTTTTTTTACGTCTAAATAAGCCCGTATAGTAAGGGCAGCGTACGGTGACACACGGCCGTATACGTCCATATAGGGCGTTATAGAACATTTCTACATACATATCCCATAAAGAACTAATGCTCCGGCTTCTAGCGACTCGCATACGGCTTATTCGGAGTTCACAGGGCTTTGTATATCGAATGAATAGATGGCTCGGGGTTTTAATAGGGTGGTATAAGACACGGCCATACGGATCCACCAAGCAGCACACCACGGAATCTCTTTCGTTCGCATCGGTGTTCACATTCTAAACCGTGAGGATCGGCAGCTCTCGAGCTTATCTCCTTTACTTTAATGAACGAACGAATCGTGATCGCATCGATTTAATTGATCTCGAAGAATACAATTGTCTTTCGGTTTTAATCTGGATTCGATTAGGATTGCGATCAGATTCGAAAGGTCCGAGCTCGATTTACAACGTCCCTTTAAAGCGTCTTGCTTCGTTACTAAGCGGTCTTTAAAGCTAACGATTGTATTCATTGTATGCGGTTGTGGAAGGTCGTAGGGAGGCCGTATGCGTCGATTACGGGCCGGAATCCTCCGAAAACCATTTACCCCAAGCCCCCGGCCCAAATAGGCCCCAGACTGCTACACAAATTTAGTAACATAGAAATTGAACTCGACCCCTTACGAAGCTACTCCGTAAAAAATTTCGCCATATATTTTTAAACTCGATAGGTAAATCGAACGAATGTACAATGACAAATACAGTTTCTGTGTGTACTATAATAATAGGATAGAAACGAGGCGTTTATATGGAATTTTTTAAACAAATGGTTGACTATTTCAATAAGGAGCAAGTTAGCGCAAAAGATGTGATACTTATATCACTAATCACTACTTTTCTTACTTGGGTACTTGCGAATTTCTCGAAAAGAAGCGTTGGAGCATTTAAAAAAGTAATTTTTGCATCTAGGGAATTCAACCGTAAACATATAAAGAATAACCTTACGTTTAATGAAATTATAGAGATTGAGACAAAAATTGAAAAAAATCAAATGCTTAAACGATACGAAAAGAAGGCATACGAAAAGCATAGAGAAAAAATGGAAATTCAAAGGCGGAGGTTTTTAGAGAATTCCAATATGGATGAAGAAACTATAGAAAGTTTAAAGATGACAACTGAAAAAATGTTTAAACAAAAATTAGTGCATACTCCTAAGGGAGCATATTTTATTGATAGCGATGATGAAGAAGAGAATAAGTAAGAAGCCTTTACGAAATACACGTAAGGCTTTTTTTCGTATGACTCGAAAGAACAAACATCTTCGCTATAGGATGCGAGAGTCTACTTATATCATTGGTTATACTGAGGGGGAGGTTAGTTCAATAAACTTAGTGTATTCAAAATGTACAATTCCCTTGTTCAACTTAATACCCATTCACACTATTGAGTGGTATAATTATCCATATAGTGAGGAGGTAGATTATGTTTAAGATAATCACTAAGTCATTGGGCTTATTAATCACTTTCATTAGCCTTTCTTCTTTCCAATCTGATTTAGCAAACGCGCCAGTATCAGTAGACGAAGAAGTTATTCTATTACCTGGAAGTGTTACATTACTTGAAGATGACATTGAAACAGCAAAAAAACAAAGAGAAAAAGTGATGCAAGACGTGGCCGATCATCCGGAATTGTTTCAACATGCGACTGTAATTGAATGAAAAAGCACTCCTTTATTGCAAAGGGGTCCTTTTTTTTGTTTTCATGATAAATATTTTGTCGCAAATTACATTTTATCTTCGCTAAAGGATGCGAGAAGTTAATGAAGCTTTTCGAATTAATCTTTTAGGAGGAAACGCAATGGCGATCTACGATAAGAAAAACAAATACGCAGGAATGACGTTTTACAAACGTCCAAAAGATACGAGATATTATTTATACCTAGAGGGAGTTAACGCGGGAACTCTTATGATATACGATATTATCAGCGACTTTTTTAATACAGAGCTAGGTTATGCGTTCCCGTCTCAAGATAGGTTATCGCTCGAGAGCGGAATGGGTCGAGATACAGTCGGGAATCATGTCAGGAAGCTGCTTAAATACGGACTTATCGTGGTTCAAGCGGAGAAATCGAGCCGCTCTTATAATAGACTTCGATATATTCCGCAAATGCCGTTAGATAAGGTGGAGCTATTCCGAAAGTATCCACAAGCTCGCAAAAATTATGAGAAAGCAGAGAAGAAAGTCGAGGATCGATACGCAGAAGTAGAGACGATATCAAGTCCGGACGATCTTCGTTTCTAAATTTGAAAGATAGCCGTGTGGGATTTTAGAAAATCCATGCGGCTTTTTTCTATTTAGCATGTCGGAATTTCCTACCATATCTAGACTTACTTATCTAGACTTACTTATCTAGACTTAAAAGATTGCACTCGCAGTAAACTGCTTGCGCAGATATTAAATAATAAAAGAATACGCATATGTAAGAAAAGGAAAGCGGAGGGAAAGTATAGCGAAGAATATAAAGAGAAGGAATAAGAAACTATATCGGCAGCCTCTCAACTCTATTTATCATCCCTCTTTTATTTTGCGTAATTTCTTTAGAATCATCGAGCCGTCGATTAAATGTCGATGAGTTTCTTCTATATGTATAAGGACCGACGTTTTATCGATCGTTGTGCGTAGAATTACTTCGAATTGAAGTCGTTAAAGTGTTTTCGGTAATGAATTTCCCGTCCTTATACAATAAAGTATGCCCAACCCGCTATATAGATGAGAGTGCATTTCCCCTTTCACCTCCTGCATTTCTTCTCCTGTCTCCGCAGAGTACAGAATAATTACTTCCTTAGGCTATTTAAATTTACTCTGCGGGATCTCCTAAAGGAATATGGAATTATTTTTTCGTATATTGGTAATAAAATTTCCGTTAAAAGGAGGCTATTAATGCATATAACACACGACGAGTTACGGCTATTCCGTAATTTACATGGCGCAACGCTTAAGCAAGTCGCTGAGAAAACTGGATTTTCACCAACATCGATTCTGCGTTACGAGCGTGGGGAGAGACTTATCCCGGAAGGCTTTGCAGAGGTCTTCTATGAGTATTTCTCAGTTACTCCAAATTTTAAGACTGATGTAATGATGCTCAGAGCTATCGTAAGGAACAACAAAAAAACTTATTAATAACTAGGAGGAAACAATCAATGAAACTAAACGTACAAGACATGCGAGGCCTAATCGAGTACATAAACGAAGAGCATAACGCTACAACCCGATATTTCCGTGAACAGATAATCAATCCCTTTCGTGAGAAAAAGGCAGATATAAACCGCTCTCGGGACTTAAGTGACGTGGGTAAGCTAAATAAAATAGCCGAGCTACAAAAGGTTTACGAGAGGAAGGCCCTTGAACTAAGTCGGGATTTACATGCAGGGACGGAGGAAACGGCACGCATGGTAAAACAAGCTGCGGAGGAACTACTCATTAGTGAAATCAAACCGGTAGACCCTCACAAGAAAGCTCTTTTCGACCAGAAAGTCGAGAAGCTTACGGCAGACGTTAAATTCGCCGTGACACCGAAGCGAGCTTCCGACGCCTTAAAAGAGCTCCTAACTCTTGCGGACGAACCTGCCTTAGCAAACGAGGTAAAGGGTAAGATTCTCGAACTCTCCGATTACGTGGTCGATGCGTCGGCTCCAATCGAGAGGATGAAGGTTCGTAAAGAACTGGGAGACCTATACAACACAGCGTCTAGACAGGCAATGCCGGAAGGGGGCCAGGAAGCGGCGGGCATCTTAGAATCGGCGACTCGACTAATCGAATCCTCGGGCATCTCACAACCAGTCGTAACGGCTCTACGTGAGGTTTCGATCCACGCATCGACCTTCATCTATAACCCGGAAGAGGGGCTTGCTACCTTAAACGTAACCGAGCCGAGCCCGCAGGATGCGCAGAAGACGGCGCAGCAAGAGAGCCTCGAGCGCTTGGCGGAAAAGGCGAGACGTACAAATCATATCGACGATAGAATCGCTTACACTCAAGCGAAAATGGCACTGATGCGAGCTTAAATAACGAGAGCGCTAAAAAGGTCAATACTGTAGAAACCATAAAGACAAAACGGAGCTATTCGCTTTTTTCATGCGAAGGCTCTTTTTTATTTAGGAGGGAAAGAAAATGAGGCCAAATGTATAAAGGAGATTAGTGATGGATTTTGATTTAACTATAAATTCTAAAAGACCATATGAAAACTCTATGAAAAGAGTTTCAGTAAGTAAGACGGTTTGGGGATTAGCTTAACGAGCCTAATCAGCGCCATTATGCAGAGTTTCGAGATTAATGTTTAAATCACTTACTCATCGAAAGAATGATAAGAATAGTTTAAATGACGCATACCCTATTAGAGTACGCGCCCATCGAACTATTCGATATCCTGGTTTATGATCTCTACGTCGATATTCGGTTTAATTGATAATCGTGGATAGTCTTTACTCCAATTTAAAGTTTTCCAACGGTTTGGATGGTAAGCCTTTAAGTGCATTCCAATTCCCAGAAGATCACAATTAGCTTTTTGTAAAGTCTTGATTGTCTCTATCGCCTGTTCCTCCAGATGTTTGCCCAGTTCTTTTTCTATCTTGTTAACACTAACAGTGTTAAGCGTTTGAACTGACTCGCCGGATTCAATTGAATTAATTTTCAATCGGACTCCGATATTGACTTTTGGCAATCCGTTCGTTTCAGGGAGGACTGTGATATTTGAATTCACATTCTTGACGTACACAGCGTAATTACTACCCGGTCCATCGCTGTTTTCTGACATTTGTCCAGTCAACCTTTGCCTTCCTCGGTCCCTCCCTAACAGTAACATTACCATTCTAACTTGTTCCTTTTCGAGTTCCTCACCAGTATTCATACCTTGACGGAATAATTGGGCGCCTTTTAAAACTATGTCCGAATTTGATTGTTTCAACAGCGGCAGAGCGACATCTTCCAATATTACTCCTTTAGATTGAATAAAACGCATCATAGAAACGTTAGACATTATTCCGTTCTCTTCCAAAGACGAAACAAACTCGGACAGCTGATTGGTAAATTCTTTATTATTTTTTAAATTGGTTTTTAAAACCTTAGATATATTCCCGTCAAATACGACTACGGGAGAGTTAATCGCCGAATAGGGGGCCTGTAATAAAAAAGTTAGCTTTGGAACAGGATCATGAGAAGCGAAACTCTTGCTAATCACATACATTCTCGTGTTCACTCCTAAAAAAGGAGCCTGGCCTGTGTATTCGCTTTGACCGACTGCTTCGGCTATACTGGGTCCTTTAAGTTCAGTAATCTCCGAATTCGACTCCCCTCCTCCTTGTCCCGCACTTTTGAGACGTGTGACGACATACTCAAGGATGATGTTCCCGCTCTTATCATCAAGATCAATACTAGCGATATCCACCAACAGGATATGTCGCAGCTGGATTTGATCCCAACAACCAGTTAACAGCAGCAACATCAAAATTCCAATTGTAACTTTTTTCATCCTCTCGCTTCCTTTCTCCGAGCCAATGAAACAATAAGCAAAATGGACGGCACAATGGCAATGATAATGAGGGTAGCAATATTATGATAGTTAGAAAATCGGAACAACCATTGCCGGTCGTTGACCAATAATCCGACTGCGAAGCAAACAATTGCCAAAATCCATACCAAAAGAGGGTGGTTGCGGATTTCTTTGCCTCCGACGAAAGCCAGATAACGGGCAGATAAAAATAAATAAACATAAACCGTTACCGATGTAACTGACAGCCATATTGTCATAAATAAAATATCGAGATTTTGAACGACAGGCCATGTGAATTTTCGGAGAATAAATATCATCGGTTCGGGAATGGAGTTTAATTGACCTTCGCTAAAGTTGTACGTCACAATAATCGATATCAATACGTAAAAAAAGGTCGTAAATCCATTGGCGAGAGACATTGAAATCAGGATATCCTTCTTTTTATGGCATTTTACGAATGGAAAAACGTACAAGAGAAGTTCATACCCTGCGTACGCCCAAAAGGCAGGCAGAGTATCCTTAAAAATCGATCCCAACCCATGCGTACCAATAGGCAGTAAATGACGCAAGTCCCCTTTTCCCATTCCACTAATAAATATAATCACAAAGCAAATTAGATACATAATCATGATCGTCTGCGTAATTGTAGCGATTGAACGGAGAGTAGATGAAGCGATATACGCTGCAATTGCAATAGATATTCCGATTAACACGTACCAGGGGGTCTCAAATAACACCCAACGGCTGAGGACATCGGAATAAGAAACAACTACCATAATGCTAGATTGTACGCAGTACGCTGCAAACAATAAGTTCAGGACCGATCCTAACGGTTTTCCGATGATTGTGAATATGTACTGGGGCAACGTTCGATCGTCATATCTTTTTCCGAGTTGATAGATGATCATTATGACCGCTTGAGCGATTACTCCCCCGAGCAATATGGAAATCCACGAGTCGTAGCCCGAGTGGCGGGATTCTAGGTAAGGGATCGACAAAACATGAACGCCCACTTGTGTCAGAACAACGAGGCAAAAAAGCTGGTTAGTGGAAATCTTTTCTAAGTGTATCATTTTGTCGGCCACCTTGAATCTCTAATTCTTGTCTCGTCTTGTGCCAAGCTTTCTTTCGGACGTTTTTTCAAGCTTCTGATTGGTCCCCTGAAAAACGTATCTTTAATCGTACCGCCGCTAATCCCAGGGTAAAAGTACGGAATCCCCATCGTGTTAGTTCGAGCCAAATGCGTGATCATTAAGAGAAATGTTAGCTCCAAACCTATCAACCCGAGGAACGAAGCAATAAATATAAAAGGGTACGTCAGTATACGGGCCGTGTTGCTCATTTCATAAGAAGGGATAATAAAAGAAGTAACTCCCGTTAGTGCTACAATGACGACCATCATATTGGATATCAAATTGGACTCAACGACGACGGTACCAATGACGATACCGCCGACCACGCCGATGGTTTGGCCAATCGGACTTGCGAGACGAACTGTTGCTTCTCGCAAGATTTCGAGTATGAGCAGCATCGTTATTGCTTCGAGTACAGGTGGCATCGCTACGTATTCCATAGAGCTTTGCAGCGTAAGTGCAATTTCGAACGGTAGAATACGGGGGTCGAATGTAACAAGGGCGACGTAAGCACCTGGTAAGAGTATCGTGAAAATAAAGCAGACGATACGAAGAAACCGTAAGGAGCTGCCGAATAGCCAACCAATTTGATAATCGTCTGGGGTTTGAAAGAAAGCCCAAAACGAAACTGGAACGATAAGGCAATCTGGCGAACCGTCGGTCAAAATCGCGATTTTCCCATCCATCAAGTATGATCTTACCCGGTCTGGTCTTTCAGTTACGAGTATTTTCGGAAACAACGAGAATTTTTTATCTTGTATCAACTCCTGGAGAAAACCGGGTGCTTCAAGATAATCGATGTCAATGTTCGAAATCCTGCGATTAAACTCCTTTATGACATCTTCGTTCGCGAGAGAACTTAGGTAAAGTACGGCAACTTTTGTATTCGACCTCCGGCCAAGCTGATAGGACTTTACGACAATATCGGTTGTTGAGATCAACTTTCGCATTAGGTTGAGATTCGTATCCAGGTTCTCTATCAATGCTTGGTTGGAACCGCGCAGCACTCGTTCATTTACCGGAAGGTTTACCGCACGTTCTTTGTTAAGCTCGGTTCCAAGCAAATATAGTTTCGCTTCGCCGTCGATTTGAACTACCGTTTTCCCTGCGACCAGTGCCTGCGATGCAACCAAAAGTAGATCGGTCTCGCTGTAATCTAGAATGGACACTGCTTCGCGTACGCTGATGTCCGTGTTGCGAAGCAAAGGGCGGATAATATGGTCTTGCACCACGGGAAGCTCAATCATTGTATCCAAATAGAAAAGCCGATAATGTCTTTCGCTGGCCATGAAATCACTCGTTTTAAAGTCTGAGCTATGGAATAGCATTCCTTGCAGTGACTTCTCGTTTTTGTATAGAGATCGGTCGGCTTTCATTAAAGTTCCTCTTTTCTCCAAAACGGAAAGTTTATCGTATTTTCCCCACAATTTTTTAAAATATTCCGTTTTGAAAGAGCCTTAGACTTACTTGAAATCCTCCGAATGATGAAATTGATTCCTATTTTTATTGGAGAGTTAATAATACACAGATAAGTGAAAAGTGAGCAGGTAAATGATGTTTATGTCGATTCATTCGTACTCACTAATCTTGGGGAAGCATTTGCTCTTGAAGTACGCTTAGCCTCGAATTAATTCGGGGTTTTCTTTTGTATGTTTATAGAACGTGTGTTCGTGTTATAATATCGTTATCCATACGAAGGGACTGACGTATTATGACGTTACGTGACCGCGGAAAATTAAAGTGGGCGCCGGCTGCCTTTCTTCCTGAATATACGAAGATGCTGCGTGACTTAGATACGGATTATTACCGTCAACAAAAACCCATTATAGACGAGTTTCAATTTGAGGAATTTGACCAACGTATCTGCTATTCGATGGAACATAATTTTGCGGTGAAAATTACGAAGTGGGTGGACGGCTTTAATCACGAAATAGTTGGACGCATACATTACGTCGATCCTGTATATAAGGAAGTGCGCCTGAAAACGGAACCTGATGAAGTGGAGAGAGTAAAGATGGCCGACATAATTGCCGTGGAAGTTATCGAATAAATTTCTTCTTCGGACTTGTACACCGGTTAGCCAGCCGCTATAATAATAGAAAATACACGTTACGGTAAATACGTAAGTGCGAAAAAATATACGAGTGTGATATATCGTTCAGTGACCGACTAAGTTTCTGTTGGGGCAGCGTTTCCCATTACGGAGGCTTTACGATCGAAAACCCAAATGCCATCGCTTCATGCGGTTGCGGGTCTTCCTTCAAAACGGCAAAAAACGCCGGCACGCCGGAGAACTGCTAAGTAAACTCCAATACTTCGGAAAAAGGGGGCACTTTAATAAGTGCCTCCTTTAGTTTGTTTTGACAAAAGGGATTCAGGATGGTCTCATCCTAACACGAGACTAGATTATCATTACGTTTTTTATTGTAAACCTTATTGGATTTCTGAAATCAACTACAACGTTTTTTAGAAAAAACGGTAGGCAAACATGCTTTTCTTTGAATGTTTCTACTGTCTAGTCCAGGGGGGAATTTAACAACTGCCCCTTTTTCATGCTGGCTTACATATTGTTCAGGGCCTCCTTGATTGGGAGGGTGCCGCTGAATATCTCGAATGTTTTATTGAACGTTTTTTCCTCTGTGACAGATTGGGCAAGAACGGAGGCGACATCGGCTCTTGGAATGGACTTATCAGTATGATCGACTTTCTCATCCGCAAAGATTTTTCCGATCGCTTGTTCATTTGTCAAAGCAACCGGCCGGACTATCGTGTATGTCAGCCCGCTTGCTTTTAAATGTTCATCGGCATCATGTTTTGCTTCAAGATAATGGCGCATTTCTTCTTTGGCTTGTTCCGGATCATCAGAACCGACAGAGCTTAACATGACAAAACGTTCGATCCCTTTCTTTTTGGCGGCATCAACCAGTTTAATGGCTCCATTCTTATCCACAGCTGTCGTTTTATCCGTCCCTGTTTTAGGTCCAGATCCGGCGGCAAAAATGATGGCTTCCATGTTATCCACTGCTTTATCCACATTTCCCTCTAAATCTGCAAGGATTGGATGCCCGCCGAGTTCTTTTATCGTTTGAGCCTGTTCCTCTTTCCTGATCATCCCGTATACGGTCATTTGCGGATTTTTTGATAATTCCCCAATGATCTGCTTTCCGGTCGTTCCGTTGGCCCCTGCAATTAAAATATTCATGGATGCATTCCCCTTTCATGGCTTCTACTACTCTTTACCCATAGAATGAAAAGGGTAAGCACTGTGGATAACTAATTGAAAAAACTTATCCACAATCATCGGATTGGGGACAAAAAAACCGGCCATGAAAGCCGGTTTTTGCGTAATATAATTAAAACATGGAAGAACTGTGCATCGGCTGAACTTTTGCTTTTGGGTCAATATATTGCTTGGCGTGATTGACGGCAGTGGGTGCCTCACCAAAACCACTGGCAATCAATTTTACTTTGCCATCATAGGTTGCAATATCACCTGCTGCATAAATTCCCGGGATATTCGTTTCCATTCTGGAATTCACCAAAATGCTGTTCTTCTGGATATCAAGTCCCCATTCCTTAATGGGACCAAGAGAAGAAACGAAGCCGTAATTGACGATGACTGCATCTACATCCATGGTCTCTGTATCGTCACCATTTGTATCCTTGATGACAATTGTATGGATACGTCCGTCTGTACCAATCAACTCTGCAGGTATGTATGGAGTCTTTATTTCCACTTTTGAATTTTTAAGTGTTTCTACACTATGTTCGTGGGCACGGAACTTATCTCTTCTGTGAATGATGCTCACTTTCTCGGCAATCGGCTCCAGCATTAAGGCCCAGTCCACTGCTGAATCCCCACCGCCGAAGACCACCACTTTTTTGCCGGCAAAATGATTGAGGTCATCGATGAAATAGTGAAGGTTGCCGTTTTCGTATTTTTTTGCATCTTCAATTTCGATGCGGCGGGGTTGGAAAGCCCCATTTCCAGCTGTGATGATAATCGTTTTGGAGTAATGGATTTCTTTATCAGTCGTTAACTTGAAAACTCCATCGGCTTGCTTTTCCACTTCTTGAACGGCTTGCTCCAGGACGACATCCTGTTCGAACTTTGCCATTTGTTCTTTCAAATTATTCACTAGCTCCTGAGCTCGCACTTTGGGGAAACCAGCGATATCATAGATGTATTTCTCAGGATAAAGGGCCGACAATTGTCCGCCTAATTGTGGCAGGCTCTCGATGATTTTTACGGATGCCTGTCTCATTCCTCCATAAAATGCAGTGAATAATCCAACCGGGCCTCCGCCAATGATTGTAATATCATAAACTTTTTCATTAACTTCCAACGTTATCCCTCCGATATACTAGGTTTGCTGAAATTTATTCTCTTATTTTAACATAGATGATCTTTTAAAAAACGGAGAAAGTTAGAAAAGTGAGAAAGTTTTGACTATATTTGTGCGTTTTCGTGATGGATGGTTTGTATCCGCTTTCAAATCTGGGTGAAATTACCCTTTGCCAATGTTGAGCATAACGTATAAATATGGTCGCAACTGGGTGAAAAGTAATGTTTTTCGGCTATATTTCAACCCGAAAAAGTTCGGTTTGTTACTTGAAAAAGGTAAGGAAAAAGACTAATATTTACTTAGATATCATTTGGTAAATTTTTTATGAATTTTTTATGACATTTATGAAGTGTTACGTGAAATACGTCACAAATGTATAAGAGTGCTTTTTATAATGGAAATTATAAAGATAGACAATATATTTTAGTTATGGAAAGCATCACAAGAAAATATCGTAAAGGTGGAAGAATACTTTTGAAAAAGCCAACAATCGTTGTTTTAGGAGCAGGTTATGGTGGATTGATGACTGTTACTCGCTTACAGAAGGCGTTAGGTCAAAATGAAGCAGAAATCGTATTAGTTAACAAAAATGATTACCACTATGAAACAACATGGCTGCATGAAGCATCCGCTGGAACGCTTCATCATGATCGTGTGCGCTATCCAATCAAAAGTGTCATTAACAGCAAAGTTAAATTCATCCAGGATTCCGTTTTGGAAGTGAAAACGGAGAACAAAAAAGTCATCCTTGAAAACGGCGAAATTTCTTATGATTATTTAGTGATTGGTCTTGGACCTGAATCGGAAACATTCGGAATCCAGGGGCTAAAAGAATATGCTTTCTCTATCTCTAACGTGAACACGGCACGTAAAATCCGTGACCATATCCAATTGCAATTCGCGACGTACAGTACTGAGGTCGAAAAGAATGAAGACCGCTTGACGATCGTTGTTGGAGGAGCAGGATTTACGGGTATCGAATTCCTTGGCGAATTGGCTAACCGTGTCCCTGAACTTTGTAAAGAATACGACATCGATTTCCAAAAGGTCCGCATGTACTGTGTGGAGGCAGCCCCAGCCGTCCTCCCTGGCTTCGATCCGGAATTGGTGGATTATGCAGTATCTTACCTTGAGAAAAAAGGTGTGGAATTCAAAATCGGCACACCGATCAAGGGGGCGACTCCTGAAGGCATCATCGTGGCAAAAGGTGAAGATGAAGTGGAAGAAATCAAAGCGGGCACCGTTGTATGGGCAGCTGGCGTACGTGGAAACTCCGTGATAGAGACTTCCGGTTTTGAAGCTATGCGCGGACGTATTAAAGTGAATCTTGACATGCGGGCACCGGGGCATGACGATATCTTCATCGTAGGGGATTGCGCTTTGATCATCAACGAGGAAATTAATCGTCCATATCCACCTACTGCACAAATAGCGATGCAGCAAGGTGAGGTCATTGCGAAGAACCTGACTAAATTGGTTCGTAACGAAAGCGACCTGGAAACGTTCACTTTCGAAAACAAAGGAACGGTATGTTCACTCGGTGAAGATAATGCGATTGGTGTTGTCTTCGGCAAGAAAGTTACAGGTAAGACTGCATCATTCATGAAGAAAATGGTTGATAACAGGGCATTGTTAATGATTGGCGGAGCCTCACTTGTTGCTAAAAAGGGTAAATTCAACGTCCTTTAATTTTTTCGATAGATCAAAAATGGCCATTTGGGGATTGTCCCTGAATGGCTTTTCCATTGGCATCCCATCCATCGATGAGTGTGTCATAGCGGAGTATGCAATTTTTTTGTGTGGAATATAATGGGGATGACGAAGTTTGATCAAGGAAATTATCTTTGGCATCATCTTTTCTAAATAATGAATGTAGGGGAAGTGGGTTTTGGTGGAACATTGCAAAAATGTTTGGCTGGCAGTGTCCGGCCTTGTGATATCCGATAAAGGTGAGTGGCTTGTCGTGAACAAAAGGTATGGCGGATTGAAAGGGCAATGGTCGCTTCCGGCAGGTTTTGTCAAAAATGATGAAACCGTCGATGAAGCTGTCGTAAGGGAAGTGCTGGAGGAGACGGGCATTCATACAGAAATCGAAGGCATCGTAGGAGTGAGAAGCGGAGTCATCAAAGGGGATATAAGTGATAATATGTTGATATTTTTACTTAAACCGCTCAGTTATGAAGTAAATGCTCAATTGGATGAATTATATGAAGCTAAATTTTATCACCCTGATTTACTCATGAAGGAGGGGAAGCAATCGTTACTATTGGAACAGCTTTTAGCTTTTAAAAAGGAAAGAATGCAGACGATGCTTGACGGGTTGAATCCGGGAGATCAATTTGGATATACATCATATAAACTATTCTTGTAATTTGGGTAATTATCTTTTCTTCGGTATTATTTGGTATAAGTCGTTGACGCAGCAATTATTTTTTCAGTAAACTAAAGGTGTCGCTTTTAAGGAGGGTCAAGAATAACATGCCATTGCCTGTTTTAATTATCTCAATACTCTTATTTTTCATATTGTTTTTCGGAATTGGGTTTTTGCTGAATATGCTCTTCCGTTCTTCGTGGATCATGGTCTTCTTATTTCCAATCGTCTTCATCATCATTGTCAATGAAACAAAGCTAATAGAATATTTTAGGAATCCGGGAATATCTTTTTCCAATCTTGGTACGAACCTTACATCCCTGCATACGGCAGACATCATTATTTTATCAAGCGGGCTGCTTGGCGCGGTTTTAGCTGGTGTGGTGATCAGGATTCTAAGGAATAAAGGATATCAAATGTTTTAATAAGGGAAGGGCCGTCATTTATGGACGGTCCTTTTTGTTTTCGCATACTTTGTTGCTATTTACTAAGTAGTGCGGTGTATGATTTCCCCTCCAGATGCTCGTGTCCCGCTGCTCCCGCAGGAGTCTCGCACTTCCGCTCCAATCAACCTTAAATAGTTTCGTTTTAAAAACAACAATCTTTGTAAGAAAAATTGGTTCTTTCCATGCTTTATGAATACTTTCACTCCGTAAAGGGAACAAATATCCTTGTGAGAGGAGTGGAATTGATACATATGAAGATTGTAAAAGCATTATTTTTGAGGGTTGCTATTATCATATTATTTATCTTGGCCATCGAATCGACCTTGAATCATGTTTTTGGGGCTGTGCCTGAAGATCATCCTTTTGAAGAAGCGATGAGACAACATCGAATGCTTGGTCTCGAATATAAAGCGATTCATAGTGGAGGGCAAGTGGCAACGCTAATGGCATCGGCATCCGCGAGCAATGGTCCCACAACGATAGCGGAGGCAATCGAGCTCTCGAAATATCCGAAGCATGAAGTTTTGGCTACAGGATATACAGCAGGGTATGAATCAACTGGAAAGTACCCGGAAAGCCCATCCTATGGAATCACGTATTCTGGGGTGAAGGTGAAACGGGATTTGTTTTCCACCATTGCCGCCGATCTTGCCGTATTCCCTCTCGGAACCATCCTTTGGATTCCGGGTTATGGATATGGGGTTGTAGCGGACAAGGGTGGTGCGATCAAAGGGAATCACCTGGATCTATACTACGAAACGGTACAGGATGTGTACGAGAACTGGGGAAAGAAAACCCTTGAAGTATATGTTGTCCAAAAAGGGAACGGCGAGTTATCCGAACAACAGTTAAGCAGGTTGAATGAAACCAAGATCAAGCAGGTATTCAAGCCGAAAATCGCTGAGAAAACATTGAATGAGAATGTAGCTTCCTTTGCTTTTTAAAAAGGAAAGTGAAAGGCTGCCTCAATTGAGGCAGCCTTTTCTGTTTCATTTAGGACGCACTTAGGGCATGCCTTTGTAGGCTTCAGGATGCAAAGTCTTTGCCAATATGGACAGTCCATCCAGTAAACGCGGGGAAGGCCGGCAGAATAAAGGTTCTTCCATGATGTGAATATGGTTATTCCGGACGGCCTTCATATCAGTCCACCCTTGCCGTTTCTTGACAAGCGCCGGGTTTACTTTTCGTAAAGGGACACCGACCCAAGCTAAGCAAATATGGTCGGGATCCTTATTTTGGACCTCCTCGGAAGTAACTTGAATGCTTGCCATGTCGACATCTTCGAAAAGGTTATATGCTCCCGCAAGCGTACTGATCTCGGATAACCAATTAACTCCCCCGGGGCTGAATAAGGGATTAGGCCACCATTCCCAATACAGGGACGGCTTTGTTTCGATTTTGTCTGCGATCTTTTTATATTGAAGGATGGCATCACGGAATTTGGCAGCCTGTTCCTCTGCTTTTTCCTTAAGATCCATCGCCTCGCCCAAGGTCAGTAAATCTTTTGCGATATCTTCAAGTGATTGCGGGTTGAAGATGATATGGGGGATGTTCCGTTCCTTTAGCCCCTCAATGTTTTTTTCCATGCCCGGTACACTCAGTGAAGCCAGCACCAAATCGGGTTTTAGTGATTCCACATGATCGATATCGATCGATAAGTCGGGCCCCACTTTAGGAAGATGCTGTATGGTTTCAGGCCAATCAGAGTAGTCATCGATGGCGATCAGCTGATCTTCGATTCCAAGATATGTGCATAGTTCCGTATTGCTGGGGCAAAGAGAGATTATTTTCAAATTGAACACCTACCCTTGAAAGATGAAAAAGTGAAGTGCCAATGCAATGAATACTCCGGTCAAGGCTCCGAAAAATACCTCGATTGGCTTATGGCCCAACAGTTCCTTTAATTGCTGCTGTTTCTGTTTATCTGCTTTTTTCTGCCAGTTCTTTGCTTGCTCGACAAAGGTATTGAAGTCGGTAACGAGCTGGTTCAAGACGGCTGCCTGTTCTCCTGCCTGCCGTCTCACTCCTGTCGCGTCGAACATCGTGATGATTGCAAAGATCGCGGCAACGGCAAATACAGGGGAATCCATTCCGGTTTCGATCCCTACCGCTACGGTCAGGGCTGACACGGCCGCAGAGTGGGAGCTTGGCATACCGCCTGTGGAGTTAATGAGTGACCAGTTGACTTTACGAAATGCTATGAAGTGGATGGGCACTTTAATGAATTGAGCAAAGAAAATGGCAATCAATGCTGCGATTAAAGGGAAGTTGAGTAATAATTCCAAGAGTATCAGCCTTCTTTCTAGTTATAAGTAAAGATGAAATCCATATATGGGTAAATTACATCCTGTTCGGAATAAGGCCCTTATTATTAGTTCCATTCAGTCCTGTCTATTCCCTGCTGGTAATAGTATAAATATGATCTTTCTTATACTATTACTCTAAAGTCACCCATTCTAAACAATATACCTTGTTATTATTATTTTCGCGGACCTTATTCGAAAATTTTTGAAGATTTCGTTATAATGAATGTAATAGAATGGAGGAGGTAGCAGAATGTTCACAGTAAAAAATTCCTTAAATATAGATTTGATTGATGAATGCCTGATTCTAGGCGTATTTGACAGACCCGTAAAGTTCACAGGGATAGGAAAAGAAGCGGATGAACGATTGGATGGCCAGCTGACAGAGTTAGTGAAAGCCGGGGAAATTTCCTCCAAGAAAAAATCAGTGGTCAAAATACATACATTAGGTAAATTAAGCGTAAAGAGATTGATTTTTGTAGGATTGGGCAAGGAAAAGGAGCTATCTTTTGAAACGCTCCGCGAAGCGTTGGGAAAAGCGCGTAAGACGATTAATGAATCAAAGATTACGACACTTTCGATCGCGTTGGATACATTCACGACTGAAAATCTGGATGCATTGGACGCAGCGCACGCTTGTTCCGAGGCTTTTGAACTTGCTTCCTATAAGTTTGACGGATACAAGCAAAAATCGAACCAGGTCGAAAAAAGCCTTGAATCGATTACGGTGTACAGTGAATTTGATCAAGAAGAGGTCGGTGCCGCGCTTCATGTAGGGAGGATCTTCGGAAGGGCGACGAACTCAGCGAGAACTTTGGTCAATACACCAGGCAATTTGCTGACTTCCACGGATTTGGCGAATTATTCATCTGCCTTGGGCGAACGTTATGGTTTTGAAGTGGAGATCCTCGAGAAGGAAGACATGCTCAAGCTGGGAATGGGCGCACTCCTTGCTGTCAATAAAGGTTCGGTCGAGCCTCCGAAAATGATCGTCCTGAAGTATCAAGGTAAGGATGAATGGAAGGATGTTATCGGGTTGGTCGGTAAAGGAATCACATTCGATACGGGTGGATACTCATTGAAAACGAAGGCTGGTATCGTTGGAATGAAGACGGATATGGGCGGTGCGGCAGCCGTTTTAGGTGCAATGGAAATCATCGGCGAATTGGGACCCGACCAAAATGTCGTGGCGGTCATTCCTTCCACCGATAACATGATCAGCGGCGATGCATTCAAGCCCGATGACGTGATCACTGCCATGAGCGGCAAGACGATAGAGGTATTGAACACGGATGCGGAAGGCCGTCTGGTTTTGGCGGATGCCATGACTTACGCTAAACATCATGGTGCTGACTATCTTATTGACGTTGCCACATTAACGGGTGGTGTCATAACGGCGCTGGGCATGGATATGACGGGTGCAATGACAAATGACACGGAGTTCTATGAACAAGTGGTCAAAGCCTCAGAGGAGGCAGGGGAGCCCATTTGGAGATTGCCGATTACGGAAAAGGATAAAGAGCGGGTACGCAATAGTAAAATGGCGGATTTGAATAATTCACCTGGAGGGGCGGGACATGCGATCATGGGCGGCGCCTTCATCGGTGAATTTGCCGAAGACACTCCGTGGGTCCATCTGGATATTGCCGGAACTTCCACAACCTCGAGCAACTCCGAATTGTGCACATCGGGGGCTACCGGTGTCATGGCACGCACGCTTGCACTATTGGTTGAAACCTTTGAAACGAAGACTAGATGAACCCAAATATCCGAAGCCGAAAATAGGCTTCGGTTTTTTTACCAAAAAGGTGTTGGATGGTCGTTATGCATCCCTCCATTTCAAGCTGACGATGATATGGCAATTTTCTTCCCCTTCTTTAGGATAGAAATCAAAACGGATACCATCGGGGTTATACGTGATATCAGGTTCGTTCTTAATTCCTATCTTTCGGATCATATCGATCACGACATTTTTTTGCGATGCTTGGGCAGCAGTCATCAACCGGTTCGAGAAAGGCTTGGATGTGGCTATGGTATCCATGACTTTTTTTACATCAAGCATCAAAGATTGCGAGGTCTTTGCCGATTTGACTAGCAGATCTGGATTGGGTGCCGAGTAGGGACGCAATGGCCGATTCCTGGCGTGAGGCGGAAATAAGATAGGATCATATAAAAAATAAGGGAAATCCTCCAAAAGGTTTCCTTCCTTTCATTAGGTCTGTCTATAGACAGGTTTTCGTTATACGTTAAAATATGTATAAAGGCCAGCCGATATGATAGCGGTTTGTGAATGACCTTTTTCTGCAAAAAAACTTCTTGAAAATTATGATCAAAGACACACTATTATTTGTAAACTGCTTCATTGACAGGTATAGTGTATAGTAATATACTTACTTACCTAAAGTAAGGAGAAGATACACTATAAATTATAAAATAGGTGATGTTAACATGAAAATAACCCAGGAAACAAAAGACCTTTTAATAGATAAAATGAATATCATCAAAACCCCCGGTAAAGCTGATATATGCCTTGTGGGACCTGTGAACCTGCCGGTTGAACAAGGAGATTTCTCAACGGTTTTCCAATGGTATACATGGCTTCAGCTTGAAGGCGCGGATAATGAAAAGGATACGGTGCTTGATTCGCTTTCGGAAGCGAACCTCGCTTTTGGACAGCAATCCTCCGTATTGGTTTATGGTGATTTTAAAAAGTCGGAGGATGCACTTGTCCGGATGCATAGCATCTGCCACACAGGTGATATCTTCGGCAGTAAACGCTGTGATTGCGGCTACCAGCTCCACCAATCGATGAAGATGATAGCCGAGCATGGGTGCGGGGCCATTTTTTACCTTGCGGACCATGAAGGAAGAGGGATTGGCCTGTTTTCCAAATCCCTTGCCTATTTGCTTCAGCAGGAAGGTTATGACACGGTCGAGGCGAATGAGGCTTTAGGATTCGAAGACGATACGCGATCTTACGAGGGAGCCATTCGCGTATTGAGGGAACTGCGTAAGGATCCGGTGACTTTAATCACGAACAACCCCAAAAAGCTGGATGCCCTCATGAAGCATGGACTTGCGGCAAAGGACCATATTCCGCTTTGGGGCGGTTTGACGGAGGATAATAGTTTCTATCTCGATACAAAGGTTAAGAAGTCTGGACATATTCCCAAAAAGAAGCCAACTTTGATTGTATAAGGAGAGCTATAGAATGAATGATGATCAATATTACATGAAGCTGGCACTGGATTTGGCAGCCAGTGCTAAAGGAAAGACGAATCCAAATCCAGTGGTCGGGGCAGTCATAGTGAAAGACGGTGTGATAGCCGGGACAGGGATCCACCGTAAAGCGGGTGAACCGCATGCGGAAGTACATGCTTTCAAAATGGCGGGTGAGTATGCAGAAGGTGCAACGCTTTATGTGACTCTTGAGCCTTGTTCCCATTATGGAAAGACGCCTCCTTGTGCAAATTTGGTGAGAGAATCAGGTGTCCGGCGAGTGGTGGTTGCGACTCAAGATCCGAATCCGGAAGTGGCCGGCAGAGGGATATCGATCATAAAGGATGCAGGCATTGAAGTCGAAGTCGGCGTCCTGGAAAAGGAAGCTCAAAGGCTGAATGAGCGTTTCATTCACAATATGCTGACGGATCGTCCATTTGTCATATCGAAGTATGCGATGACACTCGATGGAAAACTTGCAACCCACACAGGCCATTCAAAGTGGATAACAGGAGAAGACTCACGTCATTCCGTTCATTTGCTTCGTGATGAGGTGGATGCCATCCTAGTTGGTATCGGGACTGTGTTGGCCGATGATCCATCACTGACGACCAGACTTCCGGAGGGCGGAGGGAAAAATCCGATCCGGATCATTTTAGACAGTGAATTACGGGTTCCGTTGGATGCCAAAGTTGTACAAGTATCAGATGCGAAGACCTTGATCGTAACGCAGGAAAATGCACCTGCGGATAAAATGGACCTTTTACGTGAAAAAGGGATTGAATTCATTTTCGTCCCCAAAAACGAGACTGGACTGAATCTAAAGGCATTAATGGAAGAGCTGTATAAAAAGGGGATTACGGATGTCTTGCTGGAAGGCGGAAGCGAAGTGAATGCCTCATTCCTTAGGGAAGGGCTCATCGATAAATACTTGATTTATATAGCCCCTAAACTATTGGGCGGTAGAAACTCACTAACACCGTATACTGGCATGAATGTGGATACGATGGATGAAGCGATGGATGTTTCCTTCTCTGGCGTGGAAACGTTTGGTGAGGACATACGCATCACGGCTTATCCTAAATAAAAATAGACAACAGGTGAAGAGGCATGAAGGTTAAATCAGATGTATGCATAGTCGGTTCAGGTCCTGGAGGTGCCCTGCTGGCTTACCTATTGGCCAAGCAGGACATTTCAGTCGTATTGCTTGAAAGGCATCCTGAAGTTTCAAGGGAGTTCAGGGGCGAGTTCTTGAATGATGAAGGAGTGGGCATTCTTAAAAAGCACGGTTTATTCAATAGTGTGGAAAAACTTGGCTTGCTTAGGATGGAACAAATTGAATATTGGCATGACGGCCAAATATTCAAAATCATTTTCCCAGAATGGCCTGTCGATCATGTTGGGATACATGTCCCTCAAAACCATCTGCTTACAGCCATATTGAATGAGGCCGAAAAGCTGGATTCCTTTCAATTGATGATGAATACGAGGGTTACCGGCTTGATGCAGAATGAAATGGGCCGTTTTACGGGTGTCAAGGCCCGTAATGGCGGGAATGACCTTGAAGTGCAAAGTCCATTGATAATCGGAGCGGACGGCAGGTTTTCCATCGTTCGAAAAAAAGCGGGAATACCAGTCGAGATTAAAGATCATGGCTATGATTTACTGTGGGCAAAAATTCCTGCTCCGGAGGGGTGGAGGCCTTCGATCAAGATGGCATTGGTCAATGGCTCCCAGGTTGCCCTCTTCACCCAGGCCGGAGGTTTCATCCAAATTGGCTGGAATATAGAGCATGGTTCATTTCCCCATTTGCGAAAACAGCATTTTGAACCGTTCATTGAAGATTTGCTTCTTGCCTTTCCTGAATTAAAAAAGGTTGTGTGTGAAAATATCCGCTCTTGGCAGGACTTCATTTTATTGGATGTTTACAGCAGCTATTGTGAAACGTGGACAAAGGATGGCGTTGCTTTATTAGGTGATGCAGCCCATACGATGACGCCTACAGGTGCGTTCGGACTCAATTGTGCCATGAAGGATGCCGATATATTGGCCGAGCTTATTTCTGGATGCATCCTGCAGGGGGATACTGGCTTCCTTGGACTTAAAATGGCTGAGCCAAAAAGAAAAGCCGAGATTGAAAGATTACAGGCCGTTCAGGTGGACAAGGAGATGTCCTTCGCATCACAGTTTGCCGCCGCTTATGTTTGAATAGGAGTGAAGGATATGAAATTCGGTTTTGATATTGACGATACCCTTATTAACTTGAGGGAGTTCGCGTTCCATCTTTATAATGAAAAGCTTAATACGAACATAGAGTTAACGAAATTCAGGGCTTTAAAGACGTTGGAGATCCATGAAGCTTTCGGGCTTGATAAAGAGGCTGGGGGCAAGATGTGGAACAGCCTGGCCGATGAAGTGTATTATTCATCCTGTCCAGCCTTCGAGGGCGCAGTGGAAACGCTGCAGGAGCTTGAACGCGATGGCCACGAAATCTATTACATTACCGCCAGAAAAGCGGAGCATGGTGAACGGACGAAAAAATGGCTGATCGAAAACGGCTTTCCGGTTAAGGATGACCATTTTTACTGCGGGATGAAGGATCATGAAAAAATTGATACGATCCGCAAATTGGAATTGGATTATTATTTTGATGATAAACCGGCGGTGCTGGAAACGTTATTGGATATTCCAACGAAAGTGTATGCAATGGATAACTCCTATAACAGGGAATTGGATATTCCAAGACTGACAAGCTGGTTTGAATTAAAAGAAATCCTCTCCAAATAATACATTTACATGATTGACGGATGACTTGATAGACTTGGGTCATCCTTTTTTTGTATACTAATATGAATAGCGGTTCATTTTTTGCTAAAAAAACAAGAGAGTCGGGGGTAATGGGATGGAGAGAAATATTGAAAAGTCATTGATAGGCACGCTTGGGATTGAAATGAAAGAAGTCGGCGAGGGGAAAGTCATTGCGACGATGCCTGTGGATGAACGTACTAGGCAGCCGTATGGTTTATTGCATGGTGGAGCGTCCGTTGCGCTTGCGGAATCCGTTGCAAGCTTTGGAGGGATGATGCTGGTAGATCGTACAAAACAAGCTGTCGTCGGCCTTGAAATCAATGCCAATCATATTAGGGGCGTCCGTTCAGGTGTTGTTACCGCAGAAGGGAACATCATCCATCGCGGGAAGACGACGATGGTGTGGGACGTGAAGATCCGTGATGAAGAGGATCATCTTATCTGCATTTCACGCTGTACATTGGCCGTTATCGACTTACCGAAGTCAAAGTGAATCAAAAGAACAACGTAAATTGGCGCAATGATTCTACATTATCCGGTTTACGTATAATATGGCAGTAGACTATTGTATGAAAAGAGGTTTTTTTTTATGCTGGTGGGTCATATACAAGAAATCACCCGTCATCCTGTAAAATCATTCACTGGTGAACAGGTACAGAAAACGAAGGTGATGGACTATGGGCTATATGGAGATCGCAGCCATGCCTTTAAAGGCAAAAATGGGAAGTTCCTGACGATAACCCAAGTCCCGGAAATGGTCCGTTATCAAGCTGCTTTTTCTGGTGAGGAAGCACTTGACCAATATCCGGAAATCCAAGTGAAGACCCCTTCAGGAAACGTTTTGACATGGGGAGAGGGAGCCTTTCAGCAGGAAATGGAACGGTTGTTGAAACAGGAGGCAGAACCGGTTGTTTATCATCCTGCACATATTCCGTTAGGTGCGATTGAAGAAGAAAACATCCTGCTTGTCAGTGATGCCTCGATTGGCGAATTGACCAAGCTTTGGGGAAAAGAACTGGATGGCAGGAGATTCAGGCAAAATTTGATTATATCCTTAGTGAATAAAACCCCCTTTTTAGAAGAGCAATGGTTCGGAAAAAGGATTCTAATCGGAAATGAAGTGGAATTGAAGATCAAAAGGCATTGTGAGCGCTGTATGATCATAACTGTCGATCCAAGCGATTCACGCAGAGATCCATCATTGCTGAAAACTGTCGTCAAGGAAAGGGAAAATCATTTTGGCGTATATGCCTCGGTCATGCAAACAGGTGAAATCAGAGTGGGCGACCAGGTATTTTTAAAAGATTGAAACAGAAAAGAGCTGCTCCTGTAATCAGGGCAGCTCTTTTGCAATGGCAGGGATCACCGGGTTTTCTTTAAATCATCCTGGACACTCCGATCCCACATTTTTACACCCGTATGATAAGCCGAGCGCATGATTAAATGTCCGGCAACAGGACTGGTCATGAAGATGAAGATGATCGCGAGCACGACCCGGAAATCGAAATGGCTATGTTTATAATAAAAATATAACAAGGTGCCGATCAGGATGAACATGATTCCAAGTGTCGAGCTTTTTGAGGCAGCGTGATTTCTTGTATAGACGTCGGGAAGCCGGATGATCCCGAAAGCCGAGACTAAAAAGAGAAAGACTCCCATTAATAGGAATAGGGCCGATAGGATTTCAACGATTGCGGTCATCTTCGATTATCTCCCCTTTCTCAAGGAATTTGGCGAAAGCGACCGTTCCGATGAAAGATAGGATTCCGAGCAGAAGAATGGCTTCCAGGTATGCGCTTGTATCCATGAGGATAGAGGCAAGTGCAACGATTGCGATAAGATTGATTCCCATTGCATCGAGTGCGATGACCCGATCCGGTACGGAAGGCCCTTTGATTAAACGGTATAAGAATCCAATCATGGAAAGCGAAACACCGAGCAACGCGATTTTAAGCATTAGATCGAACATTATTTGCCCACCTCCATAATCGCTTTTTCAAATGTATTTTTAATGCTGTCCACAGCCTCTTCCTTGTCGGCAATATCCATCGCGTGGATATAAAGAATCCGATTATCTTCCGATACCTCAACGACAAGTGTTCCTGGTGTAAGTGTAATTAAATTCGATAGTATCGTAATTTCCCAATCCTTGGTCAGAACGGTTTCAAATGCGAATATGCCAGGCCTCATATCCAGGCTCGGTTTAAGCACGGCCTTAAGGACGCTAATGTTGGAAAGTATGAGTTCCCTTGCGAATATGAGCAGCAATAGAACGACGGCATTCACCCTTTTCAAGTAAAAACGATCATTGAAAAAATGACGGAAGACGAACATGATGCCGAGCCCCAATATATATCCGATGATAAAAGTGCTCCCGTTAAACTCATTTTTTAAAAACATCCAGATAAACGCAAGGAACACATTCAGTAAAATTTGGAATGACATCAGGCACTACTCCTTTAAAACCGCTTTGTTATAGATTTCGGGATTCATTAATGAATCTACAGCTTGTGTAATGTATGGGTAAACCGATTCTGTCCCTATTCCGAATAAAACGGAAATGATGACGAGGAGGACTGCCGGAACCAGCATTTTATTGACCTTTCCATTAGTTAAGGCATAATCAGCTTTTGGAGTTCCCCAAAAGCCATGCATGAATATTTTCATGACGGAATACAGGACCATCAAGCTTGAAATTAAGACAACGGCCATTCCCAAGTATGCCCCTTTTTCTGCAGCTCCCTGAAGAATAAGGAGCTTGCCGGAAAAACCGCTGAACGGCGGGATTCCCGCCAATGATATGGCCGCTATGAAGAAGGTCCATGCAACGGCAGGGTATTGCTTGATCAAGCCGCCCATGTCCCGTAAATCATCCGATCCGCTGATTTTGATCATGATGCCTACCAGCAGGAAGAGTGCAGCCTTGATCAGCATGTCATGAATGATATATAGAATGGAACCCGATAAGGCCTGTTCATTCATGACGGAGATGCCGAATAGAATAACCCCGACGGCGATGATGATATTGTAAATGATGATTTTTTTTACATCCCAATAAGCTATCGCACCAATGACACCGATGATGATGGTCAAGATTGCAAGTATCGCAAGGAATGTATGGGTGAAATCCTGGTCATGATAAAACATCAGTGTATAGGTCCGGAAAATGGAATAGATCCCGACCTTTGTCAGCAATGCCCCGAATAGAGCCATCACTGGAATGGGCGGAGCATAATAAGAACCAGGCAGCCATTGGAAAAGCGGGAAAATGGCTCCCTTCAAACCGAAGACGATCAGAAAGCCAATCGCTATCACCGAGATGATTCCAGGCTGGTTGACTTCCGTTATCCTTTGACTGATGTCCGCCATGTTCAATGTTCCTACGACTGAATAAAGATAAGCCACCATGATGACGAAAAAGGAAGAGGATAGTACATTGACGATGATATACTTCAATGATTCCCTCAGCTGGATTTTCGTACCTCCCAGTACAAGCAGCACGTAGGAAGCCATCAGCATGACTTCGAAGAATACGAATAGATTGAAAAGATCCCCCGTAAGGAAGGCACCGTTTACCCCGATCAGCAAAAATTGGAATACAGGATAGTAATAATGTCTTTCCCGTTCTTCCCCTATGGAGTAAAACGAGTAAAGCAGTATGGCCAATCCAATGATATTCGTGGTCAGTACGAGCAGCGAAGATAGCATATCTGCGACGATCACGATCCCGAATGGCGCATCCCAGCTGCCGACGCCTAAAGTCAAGATCCCTTGAGTACGGACCGTAAACACTAGATAAAGGGAAATTACAATTCCGATAAAAGAGGAAAAAAGCGATATCCCTCTTTGCAGCTTGATTTTTTTTGCAAAGAAAATGAGCAGGATGCCTGTGAAAAGCGGCCATAAAACAGGCATGAAAGTAAGATTATTCATTCGTTTCCGTACCTCTCATTTCTTCCATGTCATCCGTACCGAGTTCCTGGTAGGTCCGATAAGCAAGTACCAGCAGAAATGATGTGACTCCGAAACTGATGACGATCGCCGTCAAGATAAGCGCTTGCGGAAGCGGATCGACATAGGATGCAGCTTTATCACTCAGCAATGGAACGGAACCGCCTTTCAAACCGCCCATCGTCAAAATCAAAAGGTGGGCGCCGTGACTGAGCAGCCCAGTACCGATTATGATTCTTAAAATGCTTTTGGAAAGCATTAAATAGGTCGCACACATAAATAGTATTCCAATGACAAATGCCATTAAAAGTTCCATTATTCACTCTCCCCTATCGTTTGAATAATGGTCATCGTTACACCAACAACCACAAGATAAACACCCAGATCAAAAAGTACCGCGGTATGAAGCGAGATGTGCCCAAGAAGCGGTAAATCAACATATTGATAAACATGTGTCATGAGGGGCACCCCGAACACCAGCCCACCGGCTACAGTCAGGCTTGATATGAACAGGCCTGAACCGATCATTAACTTATAGTCAATAGGCAAAATGCCGGTGACGGTTTTAATGTCGAAAGCGAGCAACAGCAGGACTATGGCGGCTGAAGTCATTAAACCGCCTACAAACCCGCCGCCTGGTGAATAATGCCCGCCTAAAAAGATGGCTACCGCAAACAGCAAGATAACAAAGGCGGCGACTTTCGTAACTGTTTGGAGAATCAGGTCATTTTGCTTCATGATTTATCTTTCCCCCCTGTCAAACGCAATTTGATCATCGCGAATATTCCGAGCGCAGCGATGGAAAGGACAGTGATTTCAAACATCGTATCAAGTCCGCGGAAGTCAACGAGAATGACATTTACGACGTTTTTCCCGCCTGCTTCCTTATAAGCATTTTCAAGATAGTAACTGGATATGGAATCAAATAGTTTATTGCTATGTGCCGATAAGGCGATCAATGTGACGATGACTCCTACACCAATGGATATCATGGCATTATTCAACTTGAACGTCATCCGTTCTTCCTTTCTGCTTGCCATTAACGGGAGGTGGAAGAAACAGAGCAAAAACAGCGATACCGAAATCGTTTCGATGACTAGTTGAGTCAAGGCTAAATCCGGTGCCCGCAGCAAAACGAAAAATAGGGAAATCGTATAACCGACGGCTCCTAAGATGATAATGGAAGTTAAACGGGATCTTGCAAACAGAATGGCGACCGAGCCAATCACGATGATTCCGGCTAATACCAATTCATATATGCCGATCGGGGCAAAATTCCCTGCATCCAATTTAAATGCATCCTTCCAATAGAGCGTAAAGCCCAAGGAAAGAATGAAGAAAAGGAAGATTGAAAGCAGATATGTCCGAATCGAACCTGTCATTAATACTTTCATGACGAAGGAAGCTGAACGTTCGAGCCCTCTTACCCCGTTATCATACAAAGCATTCAGGGAGATGCGTTCAGGAATCCACTGAGTGACTTTCTTCCACTTCGGAAGCGTTTTGTATAATAGAATTCCAAATGCTATGATGCCGATGGTCATCCATACTTCAGGTTCGAATCCATGCCAGAAGGCGATATGGACTTGGAAATCCGGTCCCGCCAAGCTTGGCTGTATGCTGGCTACTGCTGGTTTAATGATGGATGAAGACAGCAAGTTTGGAAAAATACCGAAAACGATGACCAACGAAGCAAGGATGATCGGGGATATCAGCATCCCGACCGGTGCCTCGTGGGGCTTTTTTTCCAAAAGTTGTAACTGAAGTTTGCCTGTAAAGGGTTTGAGCACGACAATCATGCTATAAATAAAAGTGAATACACTGGCTACCCATGCAACCACAGGGAACAGGACCCCCCATGTCTCCATATTGAAGATATCCAATTCCAATACATTCACCATGCTGGCCAGGAACATTTCCTTGCTCAAAAAACCATTGAAGGGCGGAAGTCCAGCCATTGAAAAAGCACCTATCACAGCGACGGTGAAAGTGATCGGCATCAACTGCATCAATCCGCCAAGCTTTCTGATATCACGCGTACCGGTTTCATGATCAATGATGCCTGCAACCATGAATAGGCTCCCTTTAAAGGTCGCATGATTAATCAAGTGGAATACTGCTGCAACCGTGGCTGCCAAGTATATATTTTCCCCCAATGTATCATAGTGGAGTGCCGCAGCACCAAGTCCCAAAAGCGACATGATCAATCCGAGCTGACTGATGGTGGAAAAAGCGAGAATCCCCTTCAAATCAGTCTGCTTGATTGCAGAGAATGAGCCCCAGAACAGGGTGATCAATCCGGCGATCGAAACGAGCCAGAACCATAATCCTGATTCTGCAAAAACAGGGCTTAATCGGGCAACCAAATAAATGCCAGCCTTGACCATTGTGGCGGAATGAAGGTAAGCACTGACGGGAGTAGGGGCTTCCATCGCGTCAGGAAGCCAAATATGGAACGGGAACTGTGCGGATTTAGTGAACGCGCCAAGCAGCACAAGCAAAAGTGCAGGAACGAAGAGCGAGTGGTCCATAAGTTCCCCGCTTTGGGCAATCAATTCACGTATGCTGAATGTGTTCCCCATAATGGAAAGGAGAATGATGCCTCCAAGCATGCTTAAGCCTCCAAGCACAGTGATCAGCAGCGATTTCTGCGCCCCGTAACGTGAACGCTCCCTCTCATTCCAATATCCTATCAATAGAAAAGATGATAAACTCGTGAATTCCCAAAACGAATAAAGGACTATTAGATTATCGGAAAGGACGACACCAAGCATCGCCCCCATGAAAAGCAAAAGGAAGACGTAAAATTGGTTCAGCTTTTCTTTCTCCTTCGATAAATAGAAAATTGAATAAAGAACGACAAGTGAACCAATACCTGTAATGAGCAAGGCAAACAAAAGCCCTAGTCCATCGACATAGAAATCAACATCTATTCCGAGAGAAGGAATCCATGTTGCGCTTTCCATAACGATATCCCCTTGTTTGGTCAAGGAAATGAACCTTGAAAAATAGGTGAAAAGGAGAATCGGTAAAATCAATACAAACCAACCTGTATGTATTTGTCGGAATAGTTTGTACAATAATGGTACAATAAGTGCTAATAGAAACGGTGATAATACCGCCCAATGAAGTAAAGACATAAACTCCCCCCCTTTTTTTAAAAACGAAGTCAGTCGTCTTATTATGCTTTTTTCACGCAATCCTAGACGTTAGGAAATCTTCGTTGAATATGTATTTTTTTATCGAATGCTGCCTCGATTAAAAGTATAACGCAATTTATGTGGGTTTGCATGGCTTTAAAAACGGTGAAGGCCAACTTGAATGATGTTTTATATATAGGTAGAAAAGGAGGGGGAACCGTCCTGAAAAATTTATTAAAAAAAGTTTTTCAACGGTGAATGAGTAGAGTATCCATTGTGAAATCGTGGATTATCTTGCATAATATAGGATAAAAGACACATGGATGGAGAAATCGTGAAAAACACCTATTTATTTAGCTATTTACCAATCATTTCAATCCTATTATTCAGCCTCTCCTTTGCCATTTATGGGGAAATGCAAATGCTCAAGTTATTTGGGAATTTGGGAATCTACCAAGGGATGCTGGAATTCTTTTCTGAAGCCGGCATCAAGCTGGCGCTGCTGATCGTATTGCTCCTTTTATTCTTCATGGTTTTTGCTGCATTGAAGCTGATCTCCGATACGATATTGGAGCTGTCTTTATTATTCTTTTCCAAGGATTCGGAGGGTAAAGCCCTGAACAGTGTAAGAAAGGGTCTGTCATTTATGTGATTGGCGGTGCCTGTTCATTGTTCAGCGTTCAATTCATCTTCGGGCTTGGGTCGATCTTTATCGCGACGAATGTCGTGGCTTTAATTTATTTTGTCAATAAGTTGAGCCCGAGCCTGAATTTGTCGAGGCTAGTGGGATTGGTCTTCTTTCCAATCTTCGTTTGGACGGCACTGATTTCAATAGTCGCTTATGCGGGATTGAAGCTCTATAACAGCGTCATTGCAAGTCTTCCCATATAGCGAAAAAGAAGGTGCCATTGCGGCACCTTACAGAATGTAGACAATAATGAGTTGCGTACAGTTTTTTTTGAGGAAATGTAAGAAGGTTGATTTCCACTCCAGGCACTCGCTTTCCGCGGGCGGTCCGGGAGCCTCCTCGGCGCCAGCGCCTGCGGGGTCTCCCTTTGACGCGCTTTTCCCGCAGGAGTCTCGTACCTTCCGCTCCAATCAACTTTGTTTTAGCATTTAGATGGAACTTCTTTTGTCGACAACAGGAAGGTGCCATCAGACTGTAGACAAACAAGATAATATCAAAGCAAGCGGCTAGCATTGTCTTGGCTAGCTGGTTATTCGCCAGGAGTGTCGCGAATTTTTTCAATCCATTGAGGTTTCATCCCCTGTAAAACAAATCATAGAGTAGACCATGTCTTGTTTTAAAATCATGGTAATAATTCCATGATCAAATCGTGTCAGGGATTGAGACTATTCCGAACCTCATTTTATTGACAAACTAAGAAGGTGCCATTGCGGCACCTTCTTTTTTCACTCGGCAGTCTGGCTGATATCTTTCCAAATCAATAGATGGGGTGAATGTGAATAAATGGATTGTAGATTGGATGGCTTGTCCCTTCCAATCCAAACCCCTGTTGTATAGTGTGCTGTCAGACCGACAAACCACATGTCTTTGACATCATTGGTCGTACCGGTTTTACCGCCGACATAATCTGTAGGAAAGTAGGCTTTGCGGGCTGTTCCGGATAGGGTTGTTTCATGGAGCAGCTGCCGCATCTTGGCTAAGGTGCGTTTGTTCCATATCTCCTTGGAGCGGTCTTTCCATTTATAAAGGACTTTACCTTCTTGGTCGGTGACTTTTGTAATGGCACGCGCTGGCTGATAGTTTCCGTCATGGAAGGAAGTATAGGCATTTGTGAGTTCAAGGGGACTCATGCCATATTCGAATCCGCCTATGGCCGAACTCGTATGGTGGTCTTTTTTGCTCACCTTTTTAAAGTCGAAAGCATCCAGGTACTTGAAACTCGTTTCCATCCCCGTCTTTTCAAAGAGTCGTATGGCGGGTGTGTTATAGGACTGAGCGAAGGCAGTTCTAAGTGTGACCATCCCATAGCTGTCGCCGCTATAATTCTTTGGACAATAGCTATTGCTGCAATAGCTTGCTCCGCTTACGAGCTGATTGATGTCAGCATCCGTTTCTTCTAAATAGGGAGCATAATCGAGAAGCGGCTTAATTGCTGACCCTGGCTGCCTATAGCTTTGGTATGCACGGTTGAAAGAATTTTTTTTATAATCTTTTCCCCCAATCAAAGAGACAAGCTCGTGCGTATGATGCTGTATAACCACTAAAGCTCCCTCGATATCATTGACACCAATTTTTGATTGTACAGCAGTCTTTGATTGTGTTTGCAGTTTAGTATCGAGTGCGGTATGGATGGTTACACCGGAATTCAAAAGCTTTTTGACCTTTTTATCCAACTCGGCTTCCGCGTTCTTACGTATAGCGACATCAGTGCTTTGCAGAGATTTGTCGAGACCCTCGGAGGATGCCACCAGGTTTTTCAATTCCTGATGAACATATGTCACGTAATCGGGATATAAGTCGACCGGGGTGGACAAGTCTAATTTAATCGTACTTTTGATAAGCTTTTCGTACTCGGACTGTTCTAAAGCACCATTGGCAACCATTTGTTCCAGCATTCTCTCCTGACGCTTTTTCGTCGCATCGAAATGTTCAAGGGGATTATAGTATTCCGGATTATTAGGGATTGCGGCAAGGAAGGCAAGTTCCGCCTTGGTTAACTCTCCAGTCGGTTTACTGAAATAATATTGGGAAGCAGCTTCGATTCCATAAGCTCCATTACTGAAATAGATGGCATTCAAATACAGCTCCATGATTTCCGGTTTTGATTTTTTTCGCTCTATCTGATAGGCATAAATGAGTTCGCTGAGTTTTCGGTTATATGTCCTATCATGTGATAGATAAACATTCCTGGCCAGTTGCTGGGTAATGGTACTGCCGCCTTGTTCGATTGTTTTATTTTGTGAATTGATAAGAAGCGCCCTGCTTATGCCGGATAGGTCGATTCCTGCATGATCATAAAATTTCTGGTCCTCTGTAACGATGAACAGATTTTCCAGGAAAAGGGGGATGTCTTCAAGTTTTAAGTAAGTCCGTTTCTCACCAGTGGAAATTTCACTGATGACCTTTCCATTTGCGGCCTTCATGTAACTATTCTGAGCCAGTTCTATCGATTCAACAGGAATCCGCTCGTCGAGTACATGATAGGGAGATTGCGCTAAGGACCACTCCTGATTGGAAAGGAAAATGAAAAGGATCAATACGGGAACTAAGAGGGAAATCGTGATATAGCCAAGATACGTGCGCATAGTTCAACTTCCTAACTAATATATTTTTAGTATGTCCTTGGAATGAAGGAATGAAAAAATGGTACTTTTGGTTCATTCATCCATCATAATCCAAAAAAGGTAGACAATAAAGAGTTTTGGGTAAATTAGGTATGACGGCGAGCGCGGTATCCGAATGGCAAAGAAATAACTTTCTAAATCTTCTGTTATAATAATCTCGTGAGAAAAAACCATGTTTGTTTATATGTTGATGTCAGGAATATGAAGGGGGTCATAAAAATGGAGGAACAACAGCAATATGTATTCATAGATTTTGAATTTACGATGCCGGAAGGAAAAGCCAATCCAACGGGGTTTTATCCGGAAATCATTGAGGTTGGTTTAGTCACCGTCATTAATGAGACCATTGAGGAACAATTCTCATCTTTTGTTAACCCAGTGAAATTTCCAGTTTTAACGGGAAGGTGCAAGAAGTTCTTGAACATTACCCAGGATCAGGTGGACCGGGGGATTTCATTTGAAGAGCTGGTTGCGTTATTGAAGAAAATAGATGAACAGCACCCGACGACGATTGTTACTTGGGGAAATATGGACATGAAGGTGCTTCGCCAGAATTGTCAGAAGGCAGGATTGGATTTCCCTTTTTCAGGGAAGGAAAATGATCTATGCCTGGAGTATAAACGCTTTTTCGGGGATCAAAATCAAACCGGACTTTGGAAAGCTGTACAGGCCTATGGCAAAGAAGGGACAGGCAAGCATCATAAGGCTCTCGATGATGCGATTACGACATATAATATCTTTAAGTTAGTGGAGAAAGATAAAAGTTATATGAAAAATCATGAACCGACGACAATTGGCGACCGCATTGATTTATCAAAGGTATTGAATCATTTAGTGTTATAAAAGCCAAATCATATACTACTGATTTGGCTTTTAAGCTTTATTTGAAATAATCCGCCGCTAGATCTTCAAGCAACTGTAAGCTTTTATCATTCCACTCTGTTTGGGCTTCGCTTAAAGTGCCTTTCATTTTATCAACAGCTTCTCTTAAGGATTCCTTATACTCCGGAATCTCCTCATCGAAAGTCCTTACCATATTTTTTGGTACATTGGTTTGTTCCCGGAATGCAAGAGCACGCCGCTGATGGAACATGGACACTTCCGTTTGCTTCGGGTTATGAAGATCTCCTTGCATGGGGTGCTTCAAAACAGCCAACACTTTAACAAGATATGCAGCAGGTCTGATATCGGTGACTTCCCCGATGTATTTTCCAGTTTTATATATGGCGGTAACCTTATCGCCGATTTTAAAATCCTGTTCTGACATTTCCCTACCACCTTTCTTTTAACTTCCTTCATGATACATAAGAACAACGATTTTTTACAGCGAATTTGTTCAATTTCGTAAAGATGCTTTTTTTATGAAAATCGTGTAAAGTGTACAAATGAAGATGGAAAATGGTGTTTCATGCCATTTTATTTTAAAAAGAAAGAGGTTATGTACAATGACAAACTTTCCGCAATTAACAAGTGAAGTTTTGGAAAATGAAAAAGCGGTCATCATGCAAACGACGATGGGCGATATTAAAATTAAACTATTCCCTGAACTGGCTCCAAAGACAGTGGAGAATTTCTTGACACATGCTGAAAACGGTTATTACGAAGGAATCATCTTCCACCGTGTCATCAAGGATTTCATGCTTCAAGGCGGAGATCCGACAGGGACTGGAATGGGTGGAGAAAGTATTTGGGGAGCTCCATTTGAGGACGAGTTCTCCATGCAATTATTCAATTTGCGCGGAGCTCTTTCCATGGCTAATGCAGGCCCGGGAACAAACGGCAGCCAATTCTTCGTCGTACAAGCCCAGCACGTGGACAGCAGGATGGGTGAGCAAATGAAGCAAGCCGGTTATCCGGAAGAAATCATCAGTGCTTATATGGAACAAGGAGGCACACCATGGCTGGATCATAAACACTCTGTTTTTGGACAAGTGGTCGAAGGCATGGACGTTGTTGATACGATTGCTAACGTAGAGACAGTTGCGGGAGACAAGCCAGCAGTGGACGTTGTCATTAAAGGGATCACCATTTTATAAATAAAAGATAAGCGAGGGGCTCAGTGCCTCTCGTTTTTTATGTTTTAGTGGATTAGGCCCACTAGTGGATTGTTCTGGTAATTGATATAATGAGAGATGAAGTTTAATTCCCTATCAGGAAGGATGTAACGGATGGACTTTCTCGATCATGCTTTACTAGGTTTGTTTCTTTACTTTCCGGAAGACAAGACTGAATATATCTCGGCTGGTATAACTTGCTTCATTTTTTTAGTGGCGGCCGTTTTTACGATGAGGGCAATTATAAGATATTCAAAGAAGGAAGAATTGAAAACGAAGCAATTCGAAGATGAGGTCACCAGAAGGAACCAGCGTATAAAGGATGATACCATTTCCTGATCCCGGAAGATGCCTGCATCGCGAGCCCCGTTTTTTGATATTGATTATCTGAATATGAATGGTATTATGTTTTGTTAGAAGGTCGTAAAGAATTAAATGTTCCCTTCTTAGCATAAGCATTTTATACTATAAGCATAGAGATAGAAACTTTGGGGGCGTAATTGGTTATGCAAATCGTAGCTAAAAGAATGATTGCGACAGATACGGTCAAGGACTTTTTCATTCAGCACTGGGAGACGACTCAAGTCGTTTTTTCAAGAGGCTTGTTTCATTATGCGGAACTTGAGGGTTTTGGGGTGATGGACGAGAATGGAAAAATCACGGGATTGGGAACATACAAATTATCCGACCATGTATGTCAGATCATCTCTTTGAACAGTGAGCATGAGAATCAAGGTGTGGGCTCATCATTGCTTTATGTGATGGAAAATATCGCTAAGGAAAAAAATTGCCATACTATTAAAGCGATTACAACGAACGATAATCTACAGGCGTTGAAGTTTTTTCAAAAACGTGGTTATGTCATTTCGGAAATCGTTAAAAATGCCGTGGAAGAATCACGGAAAATCAAGCCGGAAATACCATTTTACAGTTTTGATGGAATTCCGATCCGAGACGAGATCATACTGGAGAAATGCTTATAATAAGGTGAAATTCACCTGGATATTGATAGGGGGAATGGTTATGTTTAAGAAAATGGCGGCTGATGCCCTTGGTCTTAGTGATATTGGAAGTGTGATTAGTCCTGCAGATTATGACAAGGTGGATGCAGATGATTATATCATGCATGAAGATGGGGAAAAAATTTATTTCCTGATTAAATCGAAAACCGATGAGTACTGTTTCACGAATCAAGCGTTCATACATTTGGACGGCACAAGTGCGATTAGCAAAAAGCGAACACTTACAAGATATAGCTACAGCCAGTATACGATCTCCAATGCCACGCTTGAAACCGCAGGGACAGTGGATTTGGATGCAGAAATTAAATTTTCGATCGGTGCAAAGACTTTCTCCATTGATGTCCATAAGAAATTCATTGAAGAATTAAAAGACTTGTTCAAATCACTCGTTAAAATATCGGAAATTTGCCATGAGAATGAATTTGCCCTTCAATATGCCCAGCAAAGCGTAAACCTTGCTTCTTCCACTTTGAACCAGGTTCGCACTGATGGAAGCCAAATGGCTGCAAGCTTCAAGGAAATTAATTCGGCCGCTTTCGATTGGTTGATGGACAGCCGGAAAAAGTACCATGTGAAAGATTTTGGCTTTGTTTTTGAGAAATATATCAATAATTAAAAAAGAAGGCGAACACAAAATGTTGTGTTCGCCTTCTTTTTTAATTATTCAAATCACTCAATCCCGGGCTATGTTCATTTGGCATATCCGGCATTTCAGGCACAGGGAATCCTTTTGGCGGCTCGGTAACAGCAAGGGTTCCGCCATTTCGGCTCGGTGTCTCCCCTTGGAAAATCTCGCCGATTCGTGTTTGATCCATCCTGAAATTGAATTGGGCATTATGGTAACCTAAATCCACATATTTGCGGCATTCAGGATATTTGTTCAAATCATAATTAGGTACAGGGAAGATTTTCCCCCAGTCGACGCCAAGCGTTTCCAATGCCTTGGCAAATGCATTTTGGTGGGCATTGTCGCGAACCATTAAAAATGCCAGTGTTTCGCGCATTGATTTATTGGAACTCATTTCATAAATTCTGGACTTTTGCAGGACTCCCGTAGATTCAAGCATGACATTATTCAAAAGGTTGGCCACAAGATTACCGTGATCATAAACCCATGATCCGTTCCATGGATTGCCGCCAGCATCGACGGGCAGGGATGCTTTCGCACCGATGATGAAATGGTGAGGGTTTGCGCCGCCTTTGATGACTTCATCCAATGGGGCGTCATCGATACCGGAATCTCCAGGCATATCCCCGCCAGCATCATTCAGCAGCTGATTGATGGTAGATTGGACAAGTTCAACATGGCTCAGTTCCTCCAAGAAAACTCCGCGAATTAAATCACGATATTGTTTAGCCTTGCCGCGAAAGTTGGCGCTTTGGAAAGAATATTGCATCATCGTCCGCATTTCACCGAATTGCCCTCCAAGCGTTTCCTGGAGCACTTTTGCAGCATTTGGATCAGGCTTATCGGGAACGATCATATTGATTAAGTCTTCTTTATAGAAATACAAATGGAAGCCCTCCTTAAAATTAATATTTCTAAGTTAGCTTCTGTTATCTGAATTAATTTATTCCTAAGGTAAAAAGTACCTTTATGGAATGACGGGAAGAGAGAAATACTAGAGGGAAGAACGATTTTGAAAGGATGTTGCACATGCTATCCAATCAGCAGCTAAAAGAATTTCAACAGCAATTGCAGCAAACGAAGCAAGAGTTGGAAGAACGATTAAATGATTCAGGCAACCACGATTTAAGAAGAAGCCTGGAGGATTCGACTGGTGAGTTATCGAGTTACGATAATCATCCCGGAGATGAAGGAACCGAGTTATATGAACGGGAAAAGGATTTGGCCCTTACCGAGCATGATCGGGATGAAATAAGGGATATTGAACGAGCGCTTTCTGCCATCGAGGCAGGTGAGTATGGCAAATGCGAGGTTTGTTCAAAGGAAATACCTCTTGAACGTTTGAAAGCAATCCCTACAACGACTTATTGTGTCGAGCATACTCCCTCACAGGAAACTTCGGACAATCGGCCGGTGGAAGAGGAAGTGCTCGGACCCCCATTCGGGAGGTTTGATTATGATGACCGGCATGAATCGGTTGCCTACGATGCGGAAGATTCTTGGCAGGATGTTGCCAGTTATGGAACATCTGAATCGCCTTCCGATTTCGTAAATCCGCCAAACGATTACGAAGATATGTATGTCGAGTCCGAAGAAAATGTCGGCTATGTCGAAAATTATGAAAATTTCGTTGGTGTGGATATGTACGGGGAAGAGGTAACGGTTTATCCAAACTCCCAATATGAAGAATTGAAGGAAGAACTTTTTGAAGAAAATATTCAAACCCCGTTTGGGGATTTGCCCCGATATGAGCATGATCCTTATGTGGATGAAGAAAAAGATTAAAATGAAGAACCAGGATTCTAAGCCTGGTTCTTTTTTTATTTAAGAAAAAGCCAATTTCAACCGGTTTAGCCCATCCATCATGACGCTGCGTGAACAACCGAGATTCATTCGGACGAAACCTTCTCCGCCAGGTCCGTATTTAGAACCAGGCTCCAATGCGAGCTTCCCTTGATGGATCAGCCGATCCTTTATTTCCTTGTCGTTCAATCCAAGGTCACGGCAGTCAATCCATAAAAGGTAAGAGGCTTCCGGATGCATGACATGCAGTGAAGGAATTTCGGCTGCAATGAATTCCTCTGCCACTTTTATATTCTCCTCAATGTAGCCTATCATGTCTTCAAGCCATTCCAAGCCCTCCCGATACGCGGCTTCCATTGCTGTTAAGGCAAAGATGTTAAGACCATGGAAGGCCAGTTTCGTTTGCGCCATTTGCAGTTGCTTCTGCAATCTTTCATTACTGGTGATCAGGAATGAGGCCTGAAGGCCGGCAATATTGAATGTTTTGCTTGGCGCCATCAATGTAACGGTCCTATCCGCTAATTTTTCTGAAAGGGAGCCAATCGGATAATGCTTGGATGTTGTATGGAATAAGTCAGCATGTATCTCATCACTGACGATGACTACATCATATTTTTCACATAGCTCCCCGATCCGTAGGAGTTCGTCCTTTGTCCAAACGCGTCCGCCAGGGTTATGCGGACTGCAAAAAAGGAATAGTTTCACTCCGCTTTTCAGCTTGTCCTCAAAATCGTTGAAATCAATCTCGAAGCGGTCCTTTTCAATGATAAGGGGACTATTGACCACTTCCCGGTCATTGTTTTTGATCATATCAAAAAATGGGGTATAGACGGGAGATTGTAACAGTATTTTATCGCCCGGGTTCGTGAATGCCTGGATGGTTGTACCGATTGCGGAAACGACGCCGGAGCTGAATGAAATCCACTTCTTATCGATTTGCCAGGAGTGCCGGTCTTTAAGCCAGCTTTGAATTTCAGTGAAGACCGTTTCAGAAGGGACGGTATAGCCGAAAATCGGATGATTCAAGCGTTCCATCAATGCCTTTTGAATGCCCTCAGGAGATGGGAAGTCCATATCGGCAACCCACATTGGCAGAACATCCTCGCGCCCATATAAGGATGTGAGGGAGTTTTTATCCCATTTTGCAGACCCTGAATTTTCCCTGTTGATTTGTTCTTCAAAAATTGATTTGTTCAAAATATCCACCACCGAATAAAAATTTGTCGTCTTCGCGAAAAGCCTGTTGTTATGATACTATGATATCATGTTCTTTGAAAATATTGAGCAGGTGATAAATTAGATGGATACACAGCAAATGAATTTAGCGTTGGTTGCCGTTTTACAAGAATGGGACCCTTTCAAGATAGGTTGGGATCTATATGAGCCGGAAATTGCAGATACGGTCGTAGCAATCCGGGATATAGATGACCCGAAGGAACTGGCGGAAAAAATAAAATCCATTTACGAGTTCGCATTTGATGAGTCCATTCAGATGGAAAAGTGCCTGGACGTTGCACGAAAGCTGCTCATCATAAAAAATGATACCAGCTGTTCGATATAAAGGTGAAAAAGGTGTACCCGGAAATCAGGGGCACCTTTTTTACGTAGTTTTTTGCTCTATACCCATAGTTTGTTCAGTTAACTGATGGTTTGTGCAGTATACTCGTGAATTTCAGCGATTTACTCGTGAGATTCGGCGATTTACTGGTGAATTGTGCTTTTACTCGTAAGTTTGTGTAGTTTACTCGTAAGTTTTGGCGATTTACTCGTGAGTGGTCAGCGATTTACTCGTGAGTTTACGTTGGGGTGGCTACTCCAATAAACCCCTTAATTAGTTGGTACACTTCTTCAGGTTTCTCTTCTGGAAGAAGGTGCCCGGTATCCTCAATGACAACAAGCTCGGAATTAGGCAGGTCTTCATGGAGCCTTTCGCCGATATTCAATGGCACCACTCGATCATGTCTTCCCCAAATAAGCAGGCATGGTGTATGAATATCACTAAGGTCCTCCTTCAGCAAATCGATTTCCTTATCTCGAAGCATTCTTCCCAATGCCCGGAAAATATCATGCTTCTTTATGAATGGCTTTAGATATCCCTGCCGCATTTCATCGTCAATCATCGCCGGGTCATGGACGACATTTTTCAAGTTCTTTTCGATACCTGATTTTTGCAGATACCGTTTTATCCCGTATGAAAAGAAAGGCAGGTAACTGACCATCTTCATTTTTTCCGAATAGCCGGGCTGATAGCCTGAGCCGGCAAGTAGAATGGCATGGTCGACAAGGTCAGGATATGACTTGATGAGCTGCAGGGAAATCTGCCCGCCCATGGAATGGCCGATGATACTGAATTTCCTGATTCCTTTTCCCTCCAGGAACATAACGATGGATTTAGCGATGTTTCGGAATGAATATGTATATCGATAATCTTTGCCGCTTTGCCCGAATGGCGGGAGGTCTATGGAGATCACATTGTATTCCTTGATTAAATGGGGGACTAATTTACGGAAACTGAAGCTCGATGACAAAAATCCGTGAAGCAGGACAAGGGTGGGGAGAGAATCATCGATTCGGTCATATTCAAAATAGATTTCGATATTCCCTACCCATTCGAGACCTTTGGTTGTATGACTTTCCACATAAGCTCCTCCTCCGTTATTGTTCCATGATAAAAACCTATGTTACCCTGAATATTCCAAAAAAGGTCCTATAATACTGTTGCATAACAGTAATTGTAATAATAACGATGAAAAAACACAATTACTATAACAGGTCACCAGCCAATTTTGATATAATAGTGTAAGTTTATCCTGACAGCATAGGACTTATTAAATTATATTGTCATATAGGATTTTTAAAAAGTCTAATAAGGTAATTCGTGAGACTATCTGCCAGCCAAACCATCACAGCTAAATTAGTGAATTCCAAAAGGGGGGTTTTCCAATGCACTTGAATGAAGAGGAATTGGAAGTCTTGAGAATCATTGAAAATAACAGCCGGATTGATCTGAAGGATTTGGCTAAAATGACCGATCAATCAGATTCGGACATTGAAATAACATTGAAGAAACTGGAAGATATGCGGGTCATTGTACGTTACTTAACAGTCATTAACTGGGCTAAAGTGGATGAATACCATGGTGTCACAGCGATGATCGATGTAAAGGTCACTCCAAAACGTGGCGTCGGTTTCGATGATGTTGCAAAAAGGATTTACAAATTCAAGGAAGTCGAGTCCGTTTATTTAATGTCTGGGGCTTATGATCTTTCAGTCATTGTCGAAGGGCGTTCGATGAACGAAGTGGCAAGCTTCGTTTCGGAAAAACTTTCGACACTGGATTCCGTCATTTCTACGACGACTCACTTCATAATGAAAAAATACAAGCATGATGGCACCATTTTTGATCAAACTGAAGAAGATAAGCGGATAGTGGTGTCACCATGATTAAAACGAGTTATGTTTCAAAAACGATTGCAGAGCTTAAGCCATCAGGCATCCGCCGCTTTTTCGACTTGGCAGCCAATTTGGAAGGGGTCGTTTCGCTTGGTGTAGGTGAACCGGATTTCGTTACATCTTGGGCGGTAAGGGAAGCGGCGATCAACTCCCTGGAGGAAGGATATACCTCATATACGGCCAATGCCGGATTATTTGAATTAAGGTCGGAAATCAGCCGGTATATGGAGAAGCAGTTCCATGTTTCGTATAGACCGGATGATCAAATCATTGTCACGGTCGGAGCAAGCCAGGCCCTCGATATTGCCCTGAGGACCATCTTGAATCCAGGTGAAGAAGTCATTGTCGTCGAACCTTGTTTCGTCGCCTATGCACCGCTTGTGACCATGGCAGGGGGAATACCGGTCACGGTCCAAACATCCAAGGAAGAAGACTTTAAGCTGACTCCCCAACAACTCGAAGCGGCGATCACGCCTAAAACGAAGGCCGTTTTAATCTGTTCACCGAATAACCCGACGGGAACCCAGCTTGGGCAGGAAGAATTAGTGATGCTTGCTGACATCGTTAAAAAGCATGACTTGCTGGTCATTTCCGATGAAATCTATGCCGAACTTGCTTATGATGAGGAATTCACTTCTTTTGCTGCCGTTGACGGCATGCTTGAGCGGACAATTGTCATCAATGGGTTTTCGAAAGGGTTTGCGATGACTGGGTGGCGTCTTGGGTTCGTTTGTGCACCTAAGGAAATTTCCGAAGCGATGCTTAAGCTTCACCAATATGCGATGATGTGCGCGCCGACCGTTGCCCAGCATGCTGCATTGGAAGCTTTAAAGAACGGGATGCAGGATGTGGAAGAAATGCGTCGGAGTTATCGGAGAAGACGAAATTATATCGTGAAATCATTTAACGATATGGGTCTGGATTGCCATAATCCCGGCGGGGCTTTTTATGCTTTTCCATCAATCGAAAGAACGGGGATGACTTCGATGGAATTTGCTGAAAAACTTTTGACGGAAGAACTTGTTGCGGTTGTACCGGGAGATGTGTTCGGGGAAAGCGGTGAAGGTCATATCCGCTGTTCTTATGCATCCTCCATGGAACAGCTTCAGGAGGCGCTCAGAAGAATGGAACGTTTCATGAAGAACCATTGCCAATAAAAGCAAAAAAATAGGGATCCGGCCATTAGCTGCCGGATCCCTTTCCATAGGGGGAATTAGAAAAAAGAGTTAATCTAATGGATTAACATAGAAAGTGTTAATCATAGTATATCCAGTACCCAGAAAAAAAATACACATACTACGACCCATTTTTTGAATTAAGCTTGTGTATTATATAAAGTATGCATAACTTTCAGAATTTGTTCTTCGCTAAAGTCCTTGGCTGTTCTTAAAAGGAGCTCCGCTTTTTTGGTTCCGATTTCTTCAATCAATTTTTTTATGTCCTCGTCGATACCAGCGGCGTTACCGGTCTGGGCATCCTTCAGGAATTCTGAAGCCGGAATGTCAAGAACGGTGGAAAGCCGTAAAATGGTTTGTGTATCAGGAACCGATTCACCCGATTCATACTTTTCGATTTTCTTCGTGCCGATTCGTAATTTTAAAGCCAGTTCCTGTTGGGTTAGGTTGTGATCTTCTCGGTATTGACGGATATTCTTCGCGATATTTGACATGGTCAGACACTCCTTTTTCAGGAAATATATTTTTATTATGTAATTATTTTACCATATTATTACTTAAGTGAAGGAACGGAATATGTAGGTTTTGTGAAAAAAATGCCGCATCGGGATTAACGAAACGGCACGTTGATTGTTAAATGAGATTAGTTGACTTAAGGAATACGAGTATGATCATGATCGGCACGATGTAGCGAATCAGGAAGTGCCAAAGTTTAAAAAGTGATCGGCCGGGATCAGCGCCAGTTTCGAACTCCTTTTGTACCTCGATCCTTTTCATTTGATAGCCGATGAAAAGGGATATGAACAAGGCGCCGACTGGCAGCGCGATATTGCTTGTCAGATAATCAGCGAAATCGAATATGGATAAATTGAAAATCTTCACATCCGAAAGCACCCCAAAGGATAATGCGCTTGGAATTCCAATCAGGAAAACGGTGATACCAGCAATCCAAGAAGCCTTCTTCCGTTTTGCGGAATCCCCCTTGATCATGGCTGCAACGACGATTTCGAGAATGGAGAATGCCGTCGTAAGGGTGGCAAATAATAATAATATGAAGAAAATGAACATGAAGATCCCGCCAAGCGCCATTTCATTGAAGACGGCAGGCAACACGACAAATACCAATCCAGGACCGCTTGAAGGGCTGAAACCCAGTGCGAAAACAGCCGGGAAAATGACCAAACCTGCCAGCAAGGAAATGAAGATATTCAGTCCAACTACCGAAAAGGCCGATTTTGTAATATCTTCTTTTTTACTTAAATAGGATGCGTAGGTTACCATTACGGAAACACCGACACTTAGTGCAAAGAAGGATTGGCCGAGTGCCAATAGGATCGTTTCCCCTGTTAATGCGGAAAAGTCCGGTTTCAAGAAGAATTTAACACCTTCCATCGCTCCATCCAGAGTCAAGGATCGGATAAGAAGGATGATGAAAAGAATGAACAATGAAGGCATCATATATTTATTAGCCTTTTCAATTCCCTTGGAAACGCCGCCTTGCACGACCCAAATGGTAAAGACCATGAATAATAACTGAGCGATGACCGTTTCATAAGGATTACTGATTATCGTATTGAAGAAGTTCCCATATTCCTCTTGCGTCAAGTTTGAGAGGGAACCTGTAAAGCTCCTTGCTAAATAGGAGATGATCCAGCCTCCAACAACACTGAAGAAGGAAAGAAGAATGATTGAAGCTACGACACCGCCATATCCAATCAATGCCCAAGGCTTTCCAGGGGCGATATGTTTATATGCGCTAATGGCATCTTTCTGTGCATTGCGGCCAATCGTGAATTCCGCTATTAATATCGGTGCCCCGATAAGCAGGGTGAATATAATGAAGAGCAGGAAGAAGACCCCACCGCCATTTTCCCCAGTCATATACGGGAGCTTCCAGATGGCGCCCAATCCAATAGCGGATCCCGCGGCTGCCAGGATGAACCCAAGTTTTGAAGTCCATTGATCTTGTTTTGACATGATGGAAAAACTCCTTTAGATGTAAAGAATATCTAGCTGTATATTTTTTTTAAAACATTTTCTCATCTTACTATGATTAGGGGCAATTGGATAGGTTTAATATTACAATCTTTAGAAAAATGAATAAATATCTTAAGGGAAATAGAGGTTATTTGCAAATTTTTAGGTTAAGTTATATACAAAGATCTTATAATATTTATTATTTCCAAAAAACAAACATTTTTAATGAGTAAAATCCCAAAAAGTATGGTATACTTAACTTTGATTATTTTCCAATTATGTGATATAATTTTTTATTGCGTGAAAAGACGAAAAAATATATATAAAATAGGAGTGTTACCATGTCTGAAAAATTCGAAATTGGTGCGGTAGTTGCTGGTAAAGTTACTGGTATTCAACCATACGGTGCATTTGTTGCTCTAGATGAATCAACTCAAGGTTTAGTTCATATTTCTGAAATCACTCACGGCTTCGTTAAAGATATCAACGAACATTTAAAAGTGGGCGATGAAGTGAAAGTTAAAGTTCTTTCCATCGATTCAGCTGCTGGAAAAATCGGCTTATCGATCCGCGCTACAGAAGAAGCTCCTGAGCGTACTGAAGCTCCGAAAAAAGCTCCGAAAAAACGCCAAGCATCTGTTAAAGCGACATCTCACATCGAATCTACTGAAGGTTTCAACACATTGAAAGACAAACTTCAAGAGTGGATTGAACAATCTCAACGCGAAGACTTAATCAAAAAATAATTTTTTAGAACCGGCAGATCCTTGATCAGCCGGTTTTTTTTGTCCAGGGGGCATATGAATGAAATAAAGCCGGGTCATGTGTTTATCCATGGTCCGGCTTTATTTTATAGAACATAACATTGTCCATGATCAAGATCTCAACGAGTCGGTTTGGTTTCAGGCTCCCTGGAAATTTCAGGACTTGGTTTAAAGAGAAGACCAAGATTAATGAGACCGGCAATTCCAACCAATCCATAAACGATACGGGCCATTCCAGCATCTTGCCCTCCGAAAATCGAAGCGACCAAGTCAAATTGGAAAAACCCTATTAATCCCCAATTGATTGCCCCGATTATTGTAAGAACAAGTGCAATTCTTTGTATTCCACTCATTGTACAGCCTCCTTTTTTTTGAAAAAATCAGTTCTTTACTTATCATGCATTTTCAGCATGTAAATATACATCCACTCAAAAGTTCCGGGCGGATATTTTGTATTTAAATGGAACATTGGTCATAATGAATAAAAGAAAAACTAGCACTTGGCCCTGTCATTCATTCGAAAACGGAGTCCATGTGGCATTAAACATTAAAGGAGAGATACCATTGGAAAATTTCACATATAAAAATCCTACTAAAGTAATTTTCGGGAAAGGTCAGCTTGAAAGCTTAAAAACTGAAATTCCCGCCTATGGCGATAAAGTTTTACTTGTATATGGTGGAGGAAGCATAAAGAAAAATGGCTTATATGAAAAAGTGATCAATGCCTTGAAAGAGATCGATGCAGAGGTGCACGAACTTTCCGGGGTTGAGCCGAACCCACGCATCTCAACAGTCCGGAAGGGTGTTGACCTTTGTAAAGAACATGGGATCGACTTTGTCCTTGCGGTTGGAGGGGGAAGCGTTATAGACGCTACAAAGGCCATCGTTGCAGGTGCTAAATATGAGGGGGATCCATGGGATCTTGTGATTAAGAAGGCACCAGTCGAAGAGGCCCTTCCATTCGGAACGGTGCTGACTTTAGCTGCAACAGGCTCTGAGGCGAATTCGGGATCTGTCATAACAAACTGGGAAACGAAAGAGAAATATGGATGGGGAAGTCCATTGGTATTTCCGCAATTCTCCATTTTGGACCCTGAAAATACTTTTTCAGTACCAAAAGACCAGACGGTATACGGAATGGTCGATATGATGTCACATGTATTCGAAACGTACTTCCACCCGGAAACGCATGCACCGCTGCAAGACCGTTTTTGTGAATCGCTGTTATCGACGGTGATTGAAACGGCACCTAAACTATTGGAAGACCTGGAGGATTATGAGCATCGGGCCACTATCCTGTATGCCGGAAACCTAGCCTTGAATGGGTCGCTTGGGGTTGGTTATAGCGGTGATTGGGCAACGCATAACATTGAACATGCCGTTTCAGCTGTTTATGATATCCCGCATGCAGGAGGATTGGCCATCTTATTCCCAAATTGGATGAAGCATGTGCTCCATGAAAATGTCGCACGCTTTAAACAAGTTGCAGTCCGTGTATTCCATGTAGATCCGGAAGGTAAAACGGATGAGGAAGCGGCCCTTGAAGGCATTGAAAGACTTAGGTCATTTTGGAGCAGCTTAGGGGCGCCGACCAATCTTTCGGATTATGGCATCGATGACTCACAATTGGAAGTCATGGCTGATAAAGCGATGAGCAGAGGGGAATTTGGACGATTCAAAGTCCTCAACCGTGAAGATGTCCTTGCCATTTTACGGGCTTCCTTATAAACAAGTGATATGATCCGCTCTCCCGCCTTGCCAGGTGGGAGATTGCTTTATATGCATAATTCGTTATTTACTTGATCGATTTCTTGATTATGAGAATTACATCAGATAAAGTGAAAGGGAAACTAAAGAATTCAAGGAGGAATTTGAATGGCCCATATTCGTTTCGATTATTCAAAAGCCCTGCCGTTTTTCGGGGAGCATGAAATTACCTATCTACAGGATGCTGTAAAAGTGGCACACCATTCCCTGCATGAGCAGACAGGGGCAGGCAATGAATATCTTGGCTGGCTTGATTTACCCGCCAATTATGATAAAGAAGAGTTCTCAAGAATCAAAAAAGCGGCCGCGAAAATAAAAGAAGATTCAGAAGTGCTGCTGGTTATCGGAATCGGTGGATCATATCTTGGAGCACGGGCAGCAGTTGAGATGCTTCAACATAGTTTTTATAACATTCTACCTTCGGATAAAAGGAAAGCACCGCAAATTTTATTTGTCGGTAATAATATAAGCTCTACATATATGCAGGACGTGATGGACCTATTGGAAAATAGGGATTTCTCGATCAACGTCATCTCTAAATCCGGTACGACCACGGAGCCTGCACTGGCCTTCAGGATTTTCAGGAAACTGCTTGAACAAAAATACGGCGTTGAAGAAGCTAAGAGCCGCATTTATGCTACGACTGATAAAGAGAAGGGCGCATTAAAAACGGTAGCAACGGAGGAAGGTTTCCAAACTTTCGTCATTCCTGATGATGTTGGCGGACGTTACTCGGTCTTAACGGCTGTAGGGCTGCTTCCGATTGCTGTCAGCGGGGCGGATATCGATCAAATCATGGAGGGAGCCGAGCGTGCCAGGGCCGACTTCAGTTCTTCCGAGCTAGGGGAGAATCAGGCATACCAATATGCGGCGGTTCGGAATATCCTTTACAATAAAGGGAAAACGATTGAAATGCTGATAAACTATGAGCCTGGACTTCAATACTTCTCTGAGTGGTGGAAACAGTTATTTGGAGAAAGTGAAGGAAAGGATCAAAAAGGGATATTCCCTTCATCGGCTAACTTCTCGACTGACCTGCATTCATTAGGGCAGTATGTCCAGGAAGGACGGCGTGATCTTTTTGAAACGGTCATCAAAGTGGATAAGGCCCGTCATGAAATCGTGATTGAAGAAGCGGCCAATGACTTGGACGGCCTGAATTACCTAGCAGGTGAAACGGTGCAATTCGTGAATAATAAAGCATTTGAGGGTACGCTGTTAGCCCATACGGACGGTGGCGTTCCCAACCTGATCGTAACGGTTCCTCAGCTCGATGCTTATACTTTTGGCTACCTTGTATATTTCTTCGAGAAAGCTTGTGCAATGAGCGGTTACTTACTGGGTGTAAATCCATTTGATCAGCCTGGAGTGGAAGCCTATAAGGTGAACATGTTTGCTCTTTTAGGCAAGCCGGGTTATGAAAAGAAAAAAGCGGAGCTCGAACAGCGCTTATAATATAAAAGGCATCAAGCCGGAATAACATCCGGCTTGATGCCTTTTTTTTGTTGAACGCCAAAGGGTAAGAATAAACATATTCGATACTGGTATCGAATATGAAAGTGGGGGGTGATTAGTATCGAGGAGCTAGAGAAACTGTTAACGGTTCCCCGGTCCGCAAGAAGCCTGCCTGCCGGATGGAAAGAAGAAGATGTAAGATGCTAAAACAAGACAAAATCAAAACTGGAGGAAATCATATTGGGAGACTTAAATATTTTTATATCTTTTGGTGCTGGGGTTTATCCTTTATCTCTCCTTGCTGTTTGCCCGTATATCCTGCCTTTTTATCTTATATTACAGGATTATCAGTTACAGAATTAAAAGAAGATAATAACAAAGTAAATAGCAGGCCAATTTTATTTACGATCTCTTTTATGAATACATTGATTTAATTAGACAAGTAGGTGCTATTTTGATAATTGTTTTTGGTTTAATGATTATTGGGGTTTTTCAACCAAAATTCTTAATGATGGATAAAAATCGCCCATCCGCTAGATAGGTTCTATTTTAATTGGGATAGGATATGCTGCTGGTTGGACTCCTTGCATAGGCCCCATATTAGGGGCGTTGTAACCCTTGGTTTATCTACAGGTCAGATGTTAATAATACAAAAAGTGAACCTGACTAAAAAAGAAGGCAAAGAATTATTAAAAAAAATCCTGGTTCATTCAGAGAAAAAAGGAATTCCCACTTTTCCCAAAAAGAAAAAAGCCTGAAGCGGTTTTACTGCTCCAGGCTCTTTTTTTAGCTTTTGGTCTTCATGTAAATTTGAAACAAAGTTTGATCAAAACACGCAATAAATATATCTAGTTTAGCATTGAACTAAAGAATTAATACCAACGAGTATATAAATATTCCCACCAATGACCACCACCACCATATACACCTTGAAAGAGAACATTAGCAGTAGCGCGTGCAGTATACCCTGCACCTGCATAAAGTTTAGTGAAAATAGATTTAAAATGACCTAAGATACTTGACTGCAGTCTCAGCATATATCTCGGCAGATTCTATTAAGTTCTCCACTGAAACCCGCTCATCGTACCCATGGATAGTGTGTTCCAGCCCAGGACCGTAAAGGACGGTTTCAATGCCATGGCGCCGGAAGTGACTGGCATCACTTGAACCAAGCAAAAGTACGCTGAAGACGGGTTCCTCCATTCCAAGGACACGCTGGATTCCCAGTTCCATGGCCCTCACAATTGGACGATCCTCTAAGGTCCAGTTCGGGTTAGTACAGGGTACCATTGGCTCTACAACCGCACCTGGCGCTACAGCACTAACAAGATTCCTAGCGATATCAAGTACAAACTCGGGCTTCATACCGAATGGAACCCGGGTATCCACTTTAATGATACACTTGTCTGCGACGACGTTCACATTTGTTCCGCCCTGGATTACACCTGGATTGTAAGAGGGACGATAAAGTAACTGTGACAGTAAGGGATTTCCTAGACTCTGAGATAGGAGCCACTCAGTATTGTACAAAAGTTGACAAGGCTCTGGCGGAGGCGTTGCCTTGAGCTCCCATAGCTTGGTTAGTGCTTCGACCGCGGCTGCCCCCCTTCGTACGGCGGAGATTCCATAAAGCGGTTGTAGGCTGCCATGATCTGTCTGACCTGGTATGATCACCTGCATCCATGCCTTGCCCTTTTCACCGGCATTCGGATGGTAGCGGTCCGTTGGTTCACCAATCAGACAAGCATCACCCTTAATCAATCCTTGATCCAGGAGCGAGGCCACCTCAATGCCGCCAGTCTCTTCATCCGGAGAGGCAATAACTCCTAGGCTACCTTTCAAATTAAGAGTGGGGGCGAACTCCTGAAGTAGTCCAGCCACAAAAATCAGTGCTGCCAAGCCTCCTTTCATATCGGAGGCTCCCCTACCCAAAAGCATACCTGCTCTGACTTCTCCTGAGAAAGGATCGAAGGTCCAATGTGAACAATCGCCTGCAGGTACGACATCTGTATGTCCACAAAATAGGAGCCGTGGACCAGGTACCCTGGTTAAGGGAGCATCACAGACCACGGTAACCAGCGCATTTTCGCTACGGCGGTGCTCGGTAATCAAGAACCCTTTTGCTGCTAGGTATCGGCTAATATGGCGTCCCATTTCTGCTGACCGCTTCTTAAACTCGGGCGATGGATTTTCAGATGGAATTCGAATAAATGAAGCAGCAAGTTCGACTAATTCCTGTTGCCTTGACCTTATCAGTTGCCGGATTATTCTGGTACTCATATAAATACATCCCCTCCATGTCCAGCATTAGCCGCAATATTTCTATACCTATTCTATGTGCTGTTCCTAGTTCATATTTCTGAGGTTAAAAGTGGGGAATTTAAAGTCTCGTTCAATGCTATAGTTAAACTTAATGAGCCAAAGAGCCAAAGTTATATATGGGTAGCGTCAGGAAAATGTGCTTAACGTTGTATATCCGCATTTTCCTGACGCTACCAGCAGAAGGTCCAGTAATTACGAATGGAGGAGGAGGAGGGAGCGACGAAGCTGAAATAAAAGCGTAAGGAAAGCTTGGAAATCAGTGAGGAAGCCAATCTTCCTTTATGCCTGATCAAGGGGACAATAGAGTCATTCCAGGTTTTTTTTTAAGCGCTTTGGTTAAGCTAATAGAAAATTAGCGAAAGAGGTTTTATACAATGATTAAAATTTCTTCTCAGTTGGAAGGGAAAACATTCGGGTTGTTCGATCTGGAGACAAAGTTAAAACCGGAAGGATATGCGATAGGCGGAGGATGGGATTATGACCACGGGTCTTTTGATTATAAGATTGATGACAGTGATGGCTACCAATTCTTGCGGGTCCCTTTCAAGGCTGTTGATGGTTCACTCGATCAGGACGGGGTAATGGTCGAACTCTTACAACCGTTTTTGTTATCTCATAAGTACGAGGACGGGATTGACGATGAAGGAAATATCGGAAACCTCTCCGCTTCCTTCAATCAGTTTGCCGAGCCTGAAAATCCGGATGCCGAATTTCCGGAAAACTATATCTCATTAGGAAAAACGCTTGTCCGGGATCTGGAAAAGCTTTTATTACATTAATCATCAATGATGAGTAGAGTGTCATCACGATGGATGACTACATCTCCGGGGGGCTTGATTAAGGTCTTGCCTCCTGAAATGATGCCGACCAATAAAATGTCTTGATCGAATAGCTTAACGTTCAGCTGTTTGAACGTCAATTCCACCCAGTCATCCTGGATGGGCAGCTGTTTGAGGCTCAATCCATCCCGCTCATTTTGTTCCCTGGCTTCCGTTATGATCCCCTTCGATAAGCAATCCTGCATATATTCACTCGCGAATTTATTCGTTTCGACTATGCCGTCCGCCCCAGCCCGTAACGCATTTTCCTTTTGTTCATGCGTCAAAATTTCCACAAGACAATACACATGCGGATTCAGCCCTTTGACGGCCAGTAACGTTAAAATCGAGAACATATCCGTTTGCAGCTCGTCCTGCTTAAGGTCAGCCGTAATAAGGACGCGTATGGCTTGTTTAATATTGGCTTTCTGCAAAACGGAATCCAATGTAGCTTTTCCTTGGATAAAGTGGATATTCGTTCGTGGAAGCGGGTGCTTTTGCAGTGTATCATCGATAAGGACAATGGATTGATGGTGCTTGCGATCATGAATGTTTTGGATGATTCTCTTGGAACGGCCATTCCAGCCCACAATGATAATATGTCCGCCGCCGCCGAATACTTTCTTTCCTGTTAGAAATTGCTGTTCATTGGATATGGAAATTTTAGCGATGTACGCAAAATAAGAAGTAATCAGGCCGGCCCCTGACAAAATGAGGACCATCCCAATGATTTTGCCAAGATTGGTCACGGGAGTGAAATCTCCATAGCCGACCGTTGACATCGTCACGATTGCCCACCAGATGCCATCAAGTAAGGTGGGGAATCTCTCCGGCTCCACAATGTGGATCAAGACCCCGAATGAAAGTAAAAATAATGCGATGATGGAAAGCAATCTGATGAAACGCGGAAATCTGGGAACGGTACTGATGTATGGACCGATTCTAATCATTTTTTCACACCCTTTGAGCTGTTCCTTATAGTATGGTCAAAAAAGGCATGGCTCATAAGGGTCCGGACTGACAAACTTTGAATGATGAATATTGGCATATTGCCTGATCGAATTTCGGTAAATGATAAAAGCCCTCCGGAAGATGTCGGAAGGCTTATAGTGCTGAGTCACGTATCCTGAATGGACTTCATGCTCGATGGTTGATTATATGCCCATTTCAGCTTGGGTATTCCTATATCTTTTGTTAAACCCTTCTCCGTACGTTGAAGTTATCACTGATGAGCAGCCAGTTTTGGGGGAAGGCTAAGCCGAGCTTCCAATAACTCATTCCCCTTAAGTTCAATTCTTTGAGTAAATCGAATTTTGCCTGAATCGATCTGGCATCTTCAAACCACACCTCATGCTGCCTATCCTCAATATCGGTATAATTGAAGTGAGGGGCCTGTGCGGTTTCGTCATACTCGATGGAAACATCATTGTCCGCCGCAATTTGGATGGCCTGCTGCGGACTCACGGCCCTGGCAGTGGATCCCTGTACAAAAGGCAGGGTCCAATCATAGCCATATAGGTTTTGCCCCATCAGGATCTTGTTGGAAGGAATATCGGTGACGGCATATTCGAGGACATCCCGAACAGGTCCGATAGGTGACACTGCCATTGGCGGTCCGCCGCTATATCCCCATTCATATGTCATGATGATGACGAAGTCGACGATTTCACCATGTGCTTTATAGTCATGGGCCTCATACCAACGGCCTTTTTGCTCAGCACTTGTTTTAGGGGCCAGTGCCGTGGAAATGAACCATCCTTCCTTCTTGAAGCGATCCCTGGCTTTTCGGAGAAATTGATTATAGGCTTCTCTGTCGGCCGGCCGTAAATACTCAAAGTCAAAGTGGATATCCCGGAAACCGTATTTCTTTGCCGTTGTAACGATATTGTTCAGGAACTTATTCTGAACGGAAGTATTCGTTAAGATGATTCGCCCGAGCTCATCGCTGAATTGGTCATTCTCCTGATTTGTGATCACCATCATCAGGACATTTTTATTTTCCCTGGCGATGGCAGGGAAGTCATTGAGCAATGGCTCTTTTAAGGAGCCGTCTCGCAGCGCCTGGAAGCTGAAAGGGGCTAAGTAGGTTAAATAGGGCGCAGCTTCCCTGGCGGCCGTCTCAAGGGCCGGTGCAACCGTCGTGCCCCTCGGCTCGACATAGCCGTTGAATTCGGCAGTCCTTTTCCTCCGTGCCGGAATATAAAGCCGGTATCCAACGGATAGGATTTGATTTTCGGAAATGCCATTTATATTTGCCAATTCTTGAACAGGGACATCAACCCTTTGGGAAATGGAATAAAGACTATCACCTGGTTGAACGAAATAATAACTGCCGACGATTGGAATGACAAGGGCCTGCCCCGAAACAAGATTATTTGGGTTAGGGATCTTATTTGATTCAACGAGCCTGTCGACGGTTACGCTGTACGTCTGGGCGATGCCATATAACGTCTGGCCTGGCCTAACCACATGTATTTGCAATTCTTTTCCCTCCTACTGAAAGTTTCCTAACAGTTTATGAGCATAAAAAGAATTTCATGATAAAGAGCTTAGGATTGAGAGAAACGCAAACAAAAAAATACAATAAATTGGCAATAATAATTTAAGCTTAAAATGCTAATTAATATTAGTAGGAGGTGAAAACACATGGCAAACAACAATAACAGCAATCAACTTCTAGTATCTGGTGCAGAACAAGCTCTACAACAAATGAAAAATGAAATCGCTAGTGAATTTGGTGTAAACCTAGGTGCTGACACTACTTCTCGCGCTAACGGATCTGTTGGTGGGGAAATCACAAAACGTTTGGTTCAAATGGCTGAACAACAACTAGGCGGTTCAAACTTTTCTCGTTAATTAATTGAATAAATATGGATTAGAAAGAGAAGGGGCATCGCTCCTTCTCTTTCGCATGGCTCAGCCATGTGACTGACAAGCTTTCAAAATCTTGATTGCCCTTTCAGGGAAATCGGTCATGATGACGTCGACTCCCAACTCTGCCAGCCTGACGATGTCGGCTTCATCATTGGCGACCCAAGGCCGGATTTTATATCCAAGTTTTTTCGCTTTTTCTTTAACCGCAGGATTCAGGCTGTTTTTATCTGGATGAAAACCCGATTCTTTTTTATCACGTAAGATTTCTTCGAAGTTTTCAGGAAGCCCCTCGAACAATAAGGCCCGTTCAAGATCTGGGGCAAGCATCTTCACTTTTTCAATGGTTTGATGGTTGAAGGAAGAGAGGATCACCCGGTTTTCCATTCCATATTGACGAATTGAATCAATGATCTTCTGTTCGATTCCTTCATAAGCGAGTTTATCCGTCTTGATCTCGATATTCATCAATAAAGCATTTCCCTTAGCCCAGTCGAAAACGTCCACTAAAAAAGGAATCCGCTCCCCAAGGAATTCATTGGAAAATTTGCTCCCGGCATCAGCCGTTTTCAGTTTTTGTGCCGAATGATCTTTTACATAACCGGTAAGGGTGGTCGTTCGATCAAGTGTTTCGTCATGGATGATGACCAGTTCCCCGTCAGAACTGAGGTGGACATCGAACTCGATCCCCTCGGCCCCGATTTCTGCCGCCTTTTGAAAGGCTGCCATGGTATTTTCAGGATGCGTCCCCTTGGACCCTCTATGGGCGAAAATCAGTATGTTTTGCAAAATCATCACTTCCCCTTTAAACTTTATCTTGAACCCTATCATACATGTACGCTTGAATTGTTTCAGCAATGTTTAATAGACAATATTTTAAACAACGAGTAAAATACATATGATATTTCCATAAATAGGTGTTCGAAATATGAGGTGAATAAAATGAATATGTGGGAAATTTTTGTTGCAGTTATCCTTGGTCTTGTAGAAGGATTAACTGAATTTGCTCCTGTATCGTCAACAGGGCATATGATTATCGTTGATGATTTATGGTTGAATTCGAAAGAACTTTTCGGGAGTGAAGTGGCTAATGCCTTCAAGGTGGTCATCCAGCTTGGATCGATACTCGCCGTTGTCGTGCTCTTCTGGGGGCGATTCATGGACTTGCTTGGTTTAAGGAAGCTGAAAGGCACATCCGCTGTGAACGGCCAAAAGCTTAACCTATTGCAGATCATTGTCGGATTGTTACCGGCGGGCGTTTTAGGTCTATTATTCGAAGATTACATTGATGATCATTTATTTACGATGAAGACGGTTATCGTCGGATTGTTCCTTGGCGCGTTTTTGATGATTGCTGCGGATAAATTCCGTCCAAAGCTGACTGCAGAGACGGTTGACCAAATCACTTATAAACAAGCCTTTGGTGTAGGGTTAATTCAATGTTTGTCACTATGGCCGGGATTTTCCCGTTCAGGTTCAACGATATCAGGCGGTGTGCTATTAGGGATGAGCTACCGGGCTGCTTCCGATTTCACGTTCATCATGGCAGTGCCGATCATGGCTGGTGCCAGTTTGTTAAAAATCGTGAAATACTGGGATAGCTTCACGCCTGAAGTTCTGCCATTCTTTATTGCAGGTTTCATCAGCGCATTTATCTTTGCGTTATTCTGTATCCGCTTTTTCTTGATTTTAATCAATAAAGTTAAATTGACTCCTTTTGCCATTTACCGGATCGTCTTGGCGGTTGTGCTTCTATTCATTATTTGGTAATACGAAATGAAGCTTGAAAGAGGAGATGGACCACCCCGTTGATTCGGGGTGGTTTTTTTGTGTGTCCGAAAATAAGCGGGATTCCCATAAAATTCTTTACGAATGATAATTGAGTTTTGGGGTTTTTAATTCGTTATTATTGAGTAAAAACTCAATAAATCTTTTTATAACAAAAAAATATTCGGTTTTTAGTGCAGTTCCAGTCATAATTAGTAAAAAAAATATAAATGAAATAAAGCTGCCTGAGCGTAATGATACCAACGTGTTTGGGTATTTTCCGGAATATTCAAATGATTACATAAACTATTTTCATATAGTTTATATGATATAATTTTAGTATAAATAAAGTACATGTGTACACCTGGGGAGGACAACATGGGAAATGACCAATTGAAGAAAACGATTGGCTTTTGGGTAGGAACATCTATTGTAGTTGGTACAGTTATCGGTTCTGGTATTTTCATGAGACCTGGTGACGTGCTTGAATTGAGCGGTAATTCAACCATGGCCTTGTTAGCTTGGCTGATAGGCGGTCTCATTACCCTTGCAAGCGGGTTGACGATTGCGGAAGTGAGTACACGAATTCCTAAAACGGGCGGCTTATATGTCTATATGGAAGAAGTGTACGGTAAAGCATGGGGATTCCTATGCGGCTGGGTTCAGACATTGGTGTACGGACCTGCAGTCATGGGCGCCCTCAGTTTATACTTCGGGTTATTAGTTGCAGGAATATTTAAGATCGCTTCAAGCTACTCTTTGGCGATAGGGATTCTGACGATTGTATTCATAGCAGGCATGAATTTGCTGGGGACAAAATACGGCGGTATCATCCAAACCTTATCGACCGTTGCTAAATTGATCCCGATCATTTTCATAGCGGTGTTCGGTATCGCACAAGGTGATATGCCTGTATTCAATATCGATAGCGAAAGTTCAATGAAAATCAGTATGGCCGGTGCGATTTTGGCTACGCTCTGGGCGTATGATGGCTGGATGAATGTCGGCTTCATGGCAGGGGAAATGAAAAATCCACAGAAAACGCTGCCGCGGGCAATCATAACGGGATTGGTCGTGGTCATGGTCGCTTACTTGGGTGTGAATCTTGCCATGCTTCATGTATTGGGGGCGGAGGGAGTCATAGCCCATGGTACGAATGCAGCGAATGTTGCAGCAACGCTTCTATTCGGAGAGTTGGGCGGGAAATTGATATCGATCGGAATTGCGATTTCTATCTTCGGTTGCTTGAACGGAAAGCTTTTGACCTTTCCGCGCATTACCTTGGCGATGGCGACTAATAAAATGATGCCAGGCCATAAACAAATCGGAAAAATATCGCCCAAGTTCAAAACGCCTATAAATGCCACGGTATTGCAAGTGATCATTGCAATCATCATGATGGTTGCAACAGACCCTGACAAACTTACCAATATGGCTGTATTCTCTGTCTTCTGTTTTTATGGATTAGCCTTCTTTGCGGTCTTCATCTTACGCAGAAAAGATCCGGATGCAAAAACGTATAAAGTGCCGTTTTACCCATTCATCCCCATTGTGGCGATTGCTGGTGCAATATATATTGTTTTAAGCACATTAATTCAAACACCTTTAAATGCCTTGTACTCAGTGATCATCCTTATTATCGGTATGCCAGTGTACTGGCTCCTTAAGAAAAATGAGCGGGATGGTAAACGTTCAAATTAATGAAAAAACCTTCACTGCATGCAGTGAAGGTTTTTTTTAGTTGCTGGAATGAAATTTTCCCGTTTGACAAAAGTGGTGAAATAGACAACTCGGGAAGTTCGTATTAACATAGGGGGAAAGTTAAATAGTGAAGGGTCTGAACAAAAGTGAATTATATCGAGCCTGCTGGTAAATCATTCAGGAAAACGATCTTGGCTTTATTTCTTGGTAGCTTTGTAACGTTTGCGGATCTGTATAGTACCCAACCGGTCATTCCGGTTTTCGCCAAGCAATTCGGAGTCTCTCCTGCAATGGCAAGCCTTACATTATCTTTCGCAACTGGAACGCTTGCACTCTGTTTATTGCTTGTTTCTTTTTTCTCAGAAAATATCGATAGGAAAAAAATAATGGGGACGGCGCTCACTCTGTCTGCATTGTTATCCATATGTGTCAGCTTCATCCAGGATGATCTATACATCCTGATTGCAATACGGGCGATTCAAGGTGCGGTGCTTGCAGGTTTCCCGGCCATTGCGATGGCCTATATCAATGAAGAGTTTCATCCGAAAAGCCTTGGCTATGTGATGGGGATCTATGTGAGCGGTTCGAGTATCGGCGGCTTGGCTGGCAGGCTGATTGTCGGGGTGCTGACCGACCATTTCTCATGGAACATAGCGATTGGAAGCCTTGGAGCTTTAAGTTTGATCATCAGTCTGGCTTTTTGGTGGATGCTTCCGCCTTCGCAGCATGCTGTCCGCGTACGGGTCTCATTATCAAGGATCAAAACATCCCTTATCAATAACTTAAGGAATAACAGACTAGTACTCTTATTCGGCATGGCCTTCCTATTAATGGGCTCGTTCGTTACCGTTTATAACTTTGTGGGTATTCCTTTAATGGGACCGCCATATCATTTATCACAGACATTGATTGGCTTCATATTCATAATCTATCTTGTGGGGACGTTTAGTTCAACATGGATGGGGAAGCTTGCCGATCAATATAGTCGGAGGGTTGTACTTCTTATCGGCATCGCAATCATGCTGATGGGCGCCCTGTTAACCTTATTGGACCCGCTTTTGCTGAAAATAATGGGGCTTGCCCTGTTTACATTTGGCTTTTTTGGAGCTCATTCCATTGCGAGCAGCTGGGTCGGCAGTTTGGCAGATAAGAGTGAAAAGGCACAAGCATCCGCATTATATCTCCTGTTTTACTATGCAGGATCAAGTATAGTGGGGGCATCTGGCGGTTTATTCCTGATGAAGTTCGGCTGGGGAGGGGTCATCTCGGCTGTATCCATTCTGATCCTCCTTGCTGCCGCTTGTGCGATGATGGTTGAAAAAGTGAAAATCGTTAAATAAAATGATCTTTTCTATCATGTTTTTCCGGAATCCTGAATATAATCTAGTGAAAATGGATATTGAATAATAGATTGATAAGAGAAGAGGGTATTAGATAGAGTGAAACGAAAAGCAGTAATTCTCATTGGGTTAATAGCCGTTTTAATTATATTATTCGTTGTATACTTAACAAGTCCTGGCAGATTGCAAAAGGTGCAGATTGTTGAAAAATACTATCCGCATTTCTCCGATGGCAAGGCAGTCGGTTTTAAGACGAACGAAGTCATTGATGTGACGGAAACCGAAGAGGGATCCAATTGCGCAATGAAATTCGACAATGGGAAAACGTTTGAAATTGATTGTGACCGTTATTTAACATACAAAATTGATGAAACAGTCTATATTACTACTGAAGGGAACCATGTTGAGGAGATCCGGAGAAAAAGGTAGTGGCTTATCGATTTTTAATGACGAAAGAGCTGGGTTTGCTTAATGAACAGCTCAGCTCTTCTATTTGATCCCATTCAAAAAGCCCAGGCCATTTTGGACTGGGCTTTTTCATTTTTTATCTTTGCCTTTACTTTTATCCTTTTTATTACGCCGAAGTACATTCAAGATTCTGCGGCTGTTATTTTTACTGTTTATGAGCTCGACTAAATCGCTCATGTTTTCAGATTCGAAGTCTTGTTGATCTTTTTTCATGTTCATCCCTCCAAGTCATATATCATAATACCCTTATCAAGAAAAGGGTAAACGTCTATTAGCATATTGGTAATAGAAGGATTTTATATCCTTACCCCTCGATTATTTGCTAAAATATGATAAAAGCCCTGTATGGGAGGTCCATATGGAAGAATTAAGAATGATTGGCGAAAAAATTGAAAAATTTAAATATATCTTAGTGGAGCATATCGAGTTGTTTGAAGAAGAGGAACCGCTCTATGATTTAGAAACCAGTAAAGAGGTACGGTCAAAACTTATTCAAATTCATGCAGATGCCTTGATTCATGGAAAGGCACAAGCGATGGAAAGCATGAAAATAACGGGTATGGAAATAGGTAAGCGCATCGTGGATATGGGCATTCCTTTAGATAAGAATATTGAGGAAGCGCAGCTTGTGCGTAACCTTTTCTGGAGTTTCATTGAAGAAGAGGTGAGCAACCGATATTACTCCATTGAAATTCTGTTAAAAGCAAGCTCAATAATTGATGCAATCCTGGACCAGTTCATACACTGTGTGAGTATCAGTTACGTGAATCATTATAAAGAAATGGCGAGAATGGCAAACGAATCGTTGCAGAAGATAAAAGAAAACCAAGAAGTCATGGAAGAATTGTCCACCCCGATTGTTCAGACCATATTAAAGGATGTGCTGCTCTTACCTTTGATCGGACGCATTGACGATTGGAGAATGGAGTCGATTCAATCGACGGTGCTGCAAAAATGTGCAGATCTGCATGCGGAAGTATTGATCATGGATTTCTCGGGAATTACCTTTACGAAGGAAAGCGATATGCTCTCCCTGCTGGATCAATTAGTGGGGGCATTGGCCTTGATGGGAACGGAAACGATGTTTGTCGGTTTTACCCCTGATGTCGTGAAAGAGATCGTCAAACTTGATTTTGCAAATCAGGTAAAAGCCTTTCTATCGTTCAGGCAGGCCCTTGAATATCTGTTGAATCAAAGAGGGCTGGCTCTTCAGCCAGTATGATGGAGGTATCCTTTTTTAGGGTATCTTTTTTTCTATGTCAGGCTAACATTCCTGCTGCCCCCATATTTAATGCCCATCGATATTTCTCCATGTTATAGTGAAGTGGCGTGGACGGACATGTTGTTTTTGATTTAAATTAAATAGGACATGTAAAGCGTGTAAGGAAGGTGGTTGAATAGTGTTTTTCAAGAAAAATGAAGAACCTGAACATTACGAAAAATGGTATTGTGTAGGAATCATGACGGATAATGGGCTGGAGGATGAAGAATATGATGTTTTGTCCAAACGCATCCTCGACTCGGTCCAAAATGTCTCGGTCATATCGGACTTGGTAAGGGTGGAATGGGATCGGGACAAATTGCGAGCCTTGAATGAACGTTTTGGGGACCCCTCATTTTCCGACCCATGGTTTATCATTAATGAATTCATACCAGAGGATATAAAAAAGGAAAGAAAACTTCTGGAGAAAACTCATAAATGGAAGAGGATCTTTGGTCTCCTTTCCCCGATTGAATATATGGAAGCCGAGACGAAGGCGGCCCATGACTTTGATAAAGCTCTCTTTTATACAGACGATGTAGATAAAGTGATTGAATACATTATTGCAAATAGCTAGCATTCCCTGCCACATCGATACATTGTATCGGTGTTTTTGCATTTGATTTACTGTTTATCGGAGTAATTTCACGGTAAAAATTCGACCTTGAGCGAGTTGATTCGACCTTGTGTGTAATAATTCGACGTTGCTCGAAATAATCCGTACTTGCGCCTTTCTTCCTTCTTGAAATAAAAAGAGAGAATGTGAGGAGGGTGGTAGGAAAGATGGAGTTAAACGCGGAATATCTTAAATAGAAAGAAAGAGAGTTTTAAGGGGAGAGGAAGATGAATCGATGGAAGTTGCCGTACCTCAGCAAAAGCCAAAACGGAAGTGGAGAAAGCGGGCGCTATGGAGTTTTGGAATCCTGATCATACTTTCGCTGTCAGTCTTGATTGCCGCAAATGTATTTCTTTCAAGATCCTTGCCGGAAACAAAGGGGGAAATATCGCTTCCAGGTCTTTTGAAACCGGTTACGGTGGTGAGGGATTCAAGTGGGGTCCCGCATATAAACGCAGCGAGTGAACATGATTTGTATTTAGCCCAAGGATATATCCAAGCCCAGGACCGTTTATTTCAAATGGATTTAAGCAGGCGTCAGGCGTCAGGTAGATTGAGTGAAGTGATTGGTGAGAAAACCGTCAAAAATGATAAGTATTTCCGCACACTTGGTTTGAGGAGGGCGGCCGAAGCCTCTTATGCTGCATATTCAAGTGACGGAAAAGAAGCCTTGGATATGTTTGCCGAGGGTGTAAATCTTTATATCGATGAATTGAAGGAGAATGGGAAATGGCCGGCGGAGTTCACTCTGCTTGGATACGAACCGGAGCCTTGGACACCCGTCGATTCGCTGACCATCGGTAAATATATGGCCTTTGATTTAGGAGGGAACTGGGAAGATCAGGCGTTTAGGCAGTATTTGCTGCAAACGTTCCCCAAGGAAAAGGCATATGATTTATTTCCTGATTATCCAAAGAACGCTCCATATATCATCAGCAAGGAAGAACTGGATATTGAAAAAAGTTTTGCAGGGGCCGTTATTCCTTATGAATTCAACGGCAGCAATAACTGGGTCGTTTCAGGCAAGAAAACGCAATCCGGTCAGCCGTTATTGGCGGATGATCCCCATCTGGGATTGGCTACACCGTCGGTTTGGTATCAAATGCATTTGGAGGCCCCGTCAGTCAATGTGAGCGGTGTTATTTTTGCCGGGATTCCGGGAATCATACTAGGTCATAACGAAAAGGTCGCTTGGGGTGTGACCAATACCGGTCCGGATGTTCAGGATCTGTATATTGAGAGGAGAAACCCGGAAAACGAGAAAGAATTCTCCTACAAAGGTAAATGGGAAAAAGCTGAAATCTTGGACGAACCCATCAAGGTGAAGGATGGGAAAACACTTGACTATCAAGTGACGGTTACCCGCCATGGACCCGTTGTCTCCGAGTTTGCCGGAAAAAGCGGAAAAGATACCGTGCTTGCCTTAAGGTGGACGGCACTTGATCCATCTGCCGAGCTTGAAGCGGTATTGAATATGAATAAGGCGGGAAGCTGGAAAGAATTCGAAAAGGCCCTCTTGAAATTCGAAACGCCGGCACAGAATTTCGTCTTTGCCTCAGCCGATGGGACCATTGCATACAAGGCGAATGGGAAAATCCCAATCCGGAAAAAAGGTGATAGTATGCTGCCTGTACCTGGATGGACGGATGAATTTGAGTGGAAAGGCTATATTCCCTTTGATGAACTTCCAAAAACGGTGAATCCAAAAGAGGGATTCATTTCGACAGCGAATAATAAAGTCATATCAGATGATTACCCTTACCATATCAGCAATAACTGGGCACAGCCATACCGCCAGATGAGGATACAGGAGTTTTTAAAGGCGAATAAAAAGCTTACGGCCGAGGATATGCAAAGCCTGCAGATGGATAAAGTGAATTTGCAAGCTAAGGAGTTTGTTCCTCGATTCGTGGAGGTATTGAAAGGTCCATCTGGGAAACAGGAAGCCCAGGCACTGACGATTCTGAAGAAATGGAATCATATCGATTCCGCTGATGAAGCGGCACCGATGATTTTTAATGTCTGGATGCGAAATATAGGGGATGTTCTGCTAAAAGAAGAAATACCGGAAGAAACCCTCAACCTTTTTAATGGAAGGCGTTCGGCCGTTGATGAACTGCTAAGGCGGGCACTGGATGGTAAGCCGGGCCCTTGGATTGAAGATGCAGGCGGACTTGAGCAGGTGCTTGCCAAGTCGTTACAGGTGACGTTAACGGAACTGGCAGAATCACAAGGTGACGATATAGCAGATTGGGAATGGGGAGACTATCATCAGGTCAGGTTTAACCACCCGCTATCAAGTGTCGCCCCGTTACATTATTTATTTAACGGCGGCGGCGGCATTCCGGTAGGCGGCAGCAGTGTCACCGTACAGGCGGCAGCATTTTTAGATGATGGAACCGTTAATCACGGTGGCTCCTGGCGATTCGTCATCGACCTAGCCGACATGAATCAAGGATATCACCTTGTTGGTCCGGGTCAATCAGGTAACGTTAAAAGTGAGTGGTATCACGATCAGCTTGATGATTGGGCAGAGGGTACTTATCACAAAACCACGATGGACGATCCAAAAGGGGATAAGCTGACATTGAAACCATCATACTGAGATTCAAAAAAAAGTACCAAGACCAGCATCTTTCTCTGGACTTGGTACTTTTTCATTGTTTTTGCTTAGTCAGGAATTCTGCAAGGAACTCCTCAAAATTGGGGGCTTCGATTGCTGCGATTTTTTCATATGATTCAATGATCTTGAGTTTAATTTCTTGCTCCAGATCATTCCGGTCTTGATAGTTCGTGTTTTTTAATGATTTTTTTATTTTAGGATTCAAAGAGTCGATCAGGTCCAACAATTCTTCTTTTGACAGTTTTTTATCCACAATGGCTTTTCTCCTTTCTAACATATACCTCATCCATATAGTGCTTTCGAAGTTTTTTTAGAGCTTGTTTACGAATGCTTGAGATATTCTGTGGCGACTCCTGGAAATAGGCAGCGATTTCCTTGTTGGATAGGCCGTAGGAAAAGATCATGGTCAGCACCAGGCTTTGTTTGGCTGTTAACTTCTTCAAGGCTTTTATCATCTCTTCATCACTTATGTGTGAAGCGAGTTCATTCGATTCCCCCATCTTTTCAAGTTGAACATCCAAGGTGCCGATTCGATCGATCAATCCGCCAGTATCCCTTGGTGTCGCATCAAGTACCATATGATAGCGTTCCCGCTGCTTCCGTGCCCTTTTATCAAAATCAACAGAGAAGAAGTAAATTAAGGAGCACATGTATTTGTATACTTTAGCCCGGTAATAGAAAATTTTGAAAGTCTCGTTGAGATGATCAATGTTGTGGGAAGAAGGGGAATCAAGAGTTTCAGTGAAAATCTTTAAATGCTCTGGGTTCTGTAAGAATAATTGAATGATCGGTTGTGCAAAGAAAGATGAGTACTGTTGCTGCAGAAACTCCAATGAATGAGAAAAAAAATGAGAAGTTAATTGGTTCATTGTTATCCCTCCTTTTATTAATAAAGTGATAGACAAGGGGAATAAATCAATTATATAGGAACATTCGTTCTTTTTTCCATAAATCAATAGTGCTAGATTGATTTTTTTTGACAAGTTTCACTTTAGATATCAGATACAAGAAAAGGGGTGAAGAGGATGATGATTGAGGATGCTACTATGTGGGTTTCATTAGTTAGCGAATTTGGCTATCCATTCGTCGTTTCTATGTTTTTGCTCTTCCGCTTCGGTAAACAATTAAAAGAACTGACAACGGACGTAGAGAACTTAAAAAAGTCCGCTCATAAAACGAAAAAACGATAACCTCAGGACGTAAGTGCCGGATGGTAAACACCGAATTTCGGATTCTATACTAAAAAGGGTCCGGAATTCGGGTATAAAGAAATGGGTACTAACTGATTCAAGCTTTTGTTAAATCCCTCCCTTAACCTAAAATAAAATAATAATAAACCATTATTTGGAATATAGCACAAAATAGGTAAAAAATAATCGTCATTTGGAATCATTTTACTGCTATAATTCATCCGTCAATGGAATTAGATAGGAAATCCTCCCCTCGTAGGATTTTAGTTTTATGGATTAAAGTGAAAATACTTTTAAAAAAACAACATTCATCAATAAACTTCTGAATAGTTTGCAGCACCCAAGTAAAAGGGTGCTGCTTTTCTTATTTTTTGGTAATAAACTGATAATATGGAAAAGGGGTGGCAAATTTGAAAAATGGACAGCTGGAAGATATTCGGATCCTGCAGCAAGAATGTGAACGGGAAGGTTTTACGTTAAAACTGAATTGGGAAACGCTTCGCAGTCGAAATGGTGTTCATAAGAATGATTTTCTCCACTATGATGGATTGAAGCTGGTTGGTTTTCTGGGTCTTTACGATTTTGGAAACAAAGCGGAGATGTGCGGGATGGTGCACCCTGACTACCGGAGGCAGGGCATTTTTACTAAGCTGCTGGAAGAGGCGATAAGGAGCGCCGTGGAGCGCAACTATAAGGTGATTCTCTTGAACTCACCTGCGCAATCACATTCTGGGACAGAATTTTTGAAACAGTTCCCATGTGAGTTTGCTTTCTCAGAGTTTCAAATGAAGTGGTCCGAAACGGAGCTTGATGATTATGATGATGCAGTCGTCCGCCCTTCACGGAGAGATGATGAGGAAACGGAAATTCAGCTGGATATTCAATGTTTCCGATTTACGAAACGAGAGGCGAAGGATTATTATCAGCGCATCCTATATGAGGATACTCTGAAAACCATGATGATTGAAAAGGGTGGACGCGCAGTCGGTAAGATCCGTGTTGATCACTCAGGCCGGGAAGCGTGGATATATGGATTTTCCATTTTGCCAAAATACCAGGGAAAAGGACTTGGAAGAAAGGCATTGAAAAAGGTTGTAGCCGAACAATGCCAGCTGGGATATGAAATTTTTCTCGAGGTCGAGGCGACTAATGAGCATGCGTTAAGACTCTATGAATCTTGTGGCTTCAAAACGATTCAAAGACAGGATTATTATCAATACAAAGGCTGAAGGGGATTTGACGACAAAGAGTGTTAGGGGGCTGGGATGGATGTTGACATTATTCCATTATAACTGGCAGGTGAGAAGGGAATGGTTCAAGTGGTGCCGGTCCTTACCGAATGAGGAGCTGAAACGGCAGCGTACGGGAGGGATGGGCAATATATTGCGGACACTTGCCCATATTATCGATGTCGAATGCAGCTGGATCAGGGCCATACAAGGGAGGCCTGATGTCGCGATCGATTTGGATGCTTATGATACGATCGGAAAAGTGGAGGATTTATCTAACCAATATCACTCAGAGGTCATGGACTATTTGAACTCGCATGCAATTGAAGAAGGGAATGGAATGGTTCAGCCATCCTGGATGGAGGGGACATATGAAAAAGGCAGGATACTGCGCCATCTCATAGCGCACGAAATTCACCATATAGGCCAGCTGTCCATCTGGTCGAGGGAGATGGGCATCGAACCGGTATCCGCCAGTTTAATAGATCGGGATTTATAGGTTTGCCGTTTCAAAGGGTTTCCCTGAAAAAAGAGCGTAAGGAACGATCTTTAAAATCCATACGATGTTAGCAGGCTGGTTCATTTTCATGGGCCAGCTTTTCTCTATCAGGGGACATTATCCCTAAGGATTCATAGGGATTCTATGATGATTCATTTACATGATTGAAGGTATATCGAGCTAGGCGCTTTGGATGGGAATGAGTAAAAAGTACCATTTATTCAAAATTCGTAATATTACGGTAAATTTTGGCGATAATTCGACAAAATCATGATATATTATTCTAGCATTTTACAAAACTAGAAGGGTTGTGAAGTATGTCGTACAAGATTCATGTTAAGAAGATGCTCGCCCCGATCCTTGCTGTGAGTTTGATTACAGCGCCATTTACCGTACCGGGGGAGGCATCCGCCAAAGAGTCTAATAAGAAACCGGCCACGACTGAACCATTTATCATTTCAGCTCCTACTGTTCATTACTCAAAAGGCACCAAAGCGACTGTAACGGTCACACCGAAAAAGGGGAACAAAGGAAATGAAACCGTTGTCTTTCAATTAATGAATGGGACGAAGGTCATTTCACAATCAGCCGTTGAGGCGGATATTAAATCGGCCCAAAAGTTCTCGGCGTACTTCAACTCGTACAAATCGGGTTATTGGGTTAACGTATCGGTTGTCTCCAATTATAACGGCCATACGAGTGACTTCGGCAAAAGCCTGGCAGCCTCCGTTTCGGATGCCCCATTTGAACTAAGGGTCATGGAAACGACTGATATACACACCAATCTGGTGAGCTATGATTATTATAAGGATGCCGTATCGGACTCCGTCGGCTTTTCCCGCACGGCATCTTTAATCAAACAGGCACGAAAAGAAGTGAAAAATAGCGTTTTAGTGGATAACGGCGACCTTATTCAAGGGACCCCCCTAGGTACGTACAAAGCAAAAATAGTGCCACTGAAAAAGGGTGAAGTCCATCCCGTTTATAAAGCGATGAACTTGCTTGACTATGATGTGGCCACATTCGGCAATCATGAATTCAATTATGGTTTATCTTATTTGGACGAGGCCATCAACGATGCGAACTTCCCTTACGTCAATGCCAATGTTTATAAAAAGGATAAAGACAATAATCCAAAGAATGATAAAAATAAATATGCTCCTTATAAAATCGTCACGAAGAAAGTGAAGGACATCAATGGAAAAGAAAAATCAGTAAAAATAGGATACATTGGATTTGCCCCTCCGCAAATCATGGATTGGGATAAAGCGAATCTAGACGGTAAGGTCATGACAAAGGAAATCGTCACGACTGCAAAAAAATATGTACCTGAAATGAAGAAAAAAGGCGCGGATGTCATCGTGGCCCTCACGCATTCCGGGTTTAATGGCGATACCAAGAATACCGAGGATGTCATCTATTCATTAAGCAAGGTATCCGGCATCGATGCCATCACGTTCTCACACACACATAAAGTCTTCCCGGCACAAGATGAGGCTTCTTTAGACAGCCTATTCAAAGATAGCCAAGGAAAAGTCCTTGAAGGCGTGGATAATAAAAAGGGTACCATCAATGGTGTACCAGCCGTTCAAGCAGGATATGGAGGCAGTCATCTCGGGATCATCGATCTTGATATCCAAAATATCAAGGGAAAATGGAAAGTCGTCAATTCCGATTCATCAACACGGGCAATCAACGACAAAATAACAGGAAAAAAAGCGGCTGAAGATGCAGCTGTCGTCAAAGCCGTGAAGAAGGATCACGAAGGAACGATCAAGTATGTTAACACGCCAATCGGAACGACTACAGCTCCAATTCATAGTTATTTCGCCCTTGTTCAAGACGATCCTTCCGTACAGGTCGTGACGAGCGCACAGAAATGGTATGTAGAAAAATACATTCAAAGCAACCGCCCTGAATACAAAGACTTGCCCATCCTCTCTGTAGGAGCCCCATTCAAAGCGGGTCGCAATGGCGTCGAGGAATTCACGGAAATCAAGGAAGGCGGACTGACCATTCGCAGCGCCGGTGATTTATATTTATACGATAATACCTTGAAGGCAATCAAGATCAAAGGGTCCGTGGTTAAAGAGTGGCTTGAGATGTCAGCCGGGAAATATAATACGATCGATCCTGCCAAGTCTGAGGAACAGGAGCTGCTTAATGGAAAGTTTGCCGTCTATAATTTTGATGTGATTGACGGTGTCACGTACCAAATCGATGTCACCAAGGCTCCGCGCTATGATGAAAAAGGGATAAAAGTGTCGGATTCAAGCAGGATTGCAGATTTGAAATATAATGGTGAACCAGTGGACCCGAATCAAGATTTCATCGTCGTGACGAATAATTACCGTGCTTCGGGCGGGGGGAACTTCCCGGGAGTCAAGGGCAGCGAATATGTGGTTGACTCTGCGGATGAAAATCGCCAGATCTTGATGGATTACATCACACAAGAGGGTGAGATCAATCCAACCGCTGATAATAACTGGTCGATAGCCCCGATTTCAGGCAAGGTGAACGTTACTTTCACCTCATCGCCAAAAGGTGCGGAATATTTAAAGGAAGACAGCTCGATTTCCTATACAGGCAAAAAGGATGATAAAGGCTTTGGCATTTACAAATACAATTTGGGCAAAGAAAACGTTAAGGTGCAACTGCTCGGGATCAATGATCTTCACGGCCAGCTTGATACCACCTCCGATTTCGGCGGCATCAAACAAGGGCGTGCAGATTATTTAGCCGCACACTTGAAGCAGCGGAAAGCTGAAAACCCTGAAAATACACTTTTACTTTCGGCAGGGGATGCCGTTGGGGCAAGTGCACCCGTTTCTTCTTTGATCCAGGATAAACCGACGCTTCAGTTTTTGAATAATATGAAATTCGATGTCGGGACTGTCGGGAACCATGAGTTCGACAAAGGGGTAGAAACCTTGATGGCTCAGATCAATGGCGGAAAGTCGCCAACATCCGATGTGGTATTCGATAAATTGAACTTTCCATATGTAGTGGCCAATGTCGTATATAAAGACACGAAAAAACCGATTTTGGACCCTTACGTCATAAAAAAGGTCGGCGGGGTTGATATTGGGTTCATAGGTGTAGTCACGAATGCCACACCTCAAAAAGTAAGTCCGGATGGCATTAAGAATGTGGAATTCATAGAACAGGCACCTGCCGTAAATAAGGCGGTAAATGAGTTGAAAGGTAAAGGCGTCAAATCGATCGTGATCATCTCACATGACCCAGGCACGGAAAAGGAAGGGGTCATCACAGGCGAAGTGGCTGATCTTGCTAATGCCGTGGATGATGAAGTGGATGTGATCTTAGCAGGAGATAATCATGCAAAGGTCAATAACTATGTCGATAATAAATTGATCGTACAAGCTTACTCTTATGGAACGGCTTTTGAAGATGTGGATTTGGAAATCGATCCAAGCACAAAGGATATTGTTAAAAAGTCAGCTGAGATTGTTACGGTTACACAAGATGGCATCACACCGGATGCCGGGACGACGAAATTCATCAACGACTACCTGGACATGTTCCCCGAGCTGAAAGCTCCGCTTGGGACAACGGATGAGAAAATTTTAAGAACCAATGCCTATACGCAGGAAACGGGCCTTGGGAATTTAATTGCCGATTCAATGAAGGCCGATTTGAACTCCGATTTTGCCTTCATGAATCCAGGCGGAATCCGTGCAGATATTCCAAAGGGGGAAGTCACTTTTTCCGATTTAGCGAAAATCCAGCCGTTCGGAAACGTATTGGTTAAGCTGGAACTGACTGGAGCCGAAGTGAAAACGCTGCTCCAACAGCAATGGATCGTGGAAGGATCTCCGAAAACTTTGCAAATTTCTGGACTGAGCTATACAGCCGACTTCAGTAAACCTGTCACGGAACGTGTCACCTTATTGAAGAAAGCGGACGGAACACCAATCAAGGATACCGAAACATACACGGTGGCCGTCAATGATTTCATGGCAAGCGGCGGTGATAACTATACCGTCCTGAAAGGAAAAGAGCGTGTGTTTGGACATGCAGACCTGGAAGCATTCGTTAACTATGTGAAAGAAACCTTTAAAGGCGGAAAGATCACGGCAGAAATTGAAGGCAGAATTACGAATATCAATAATTAGTTGGGGTTTACTCGTAAAACTAGCACATTTACTCGTAAGTTCAGAGGATTTACTCGTAAAATTGGGGATTTACTCGTGAGTTTAGCGGGTTTACTCGTAAAATTGGGCATTTACTCGTGAGTTTAGCGGGTTTACTCGTAAAATTGGGCATTTACTCGTGAGTTTAGCAGGTTTACTCGTAAAATTGGGCATTTGCTCGTGAGTTTAGCAGGTTTACTCGTGAAATTGGGCATTTACTCGTGAGTTTAGCGGGTTTACTCGTGAAAATAGCACATTTACTCGTGAAAAATGCACATTTACTCGTGAGTTTTCAACTTTTACTCGTGAAACTCTAAAAGGGAGCGCTCCTTAATATAAGGGGCGCTCTTTTTTGTGATTAATTGTTTCTGAAGCTAAACCTGATGTACGGTCTATTTTATAAAACTCGAATGCCGTCAATGTAATCAAGGTCAGCAGTGCAGCCATTTCAATAAAGGCTGTTCCGCGCAAGCCCCATTTGAAGAATAAAAATGACCATAAGAAATTCAACCCTAATTGAGTATCATAAAGGAGTTCAGCGGACTTCGATTCTTTTTCTTTGGATGCAATGCGATATTTCGCTATTCCCATGATTGTATAAGGGCTGGTCCAAGCAACGGGGAAAGTCCAGGAAGGAGGAGCAAAAGCAGGTTTCTTGAGTTTGTCATTTCTTTTGAATTCCTTGTGGCGAATATCCCCACAAGTGAACCTCCGACGACAGGTACCAATACACTTTTAGCCAATTTTCCGTAGTTCATAATGCAATCCTCTTCTTTCTTCATTATTTGTATGTTCTTATACCTTTACCTTCGCAACTGAAAATAAAACATCCCCTTTAATCAAGAAGTGTAACTTTCTTCCAAACTTTACGTCGGTACTAGTAAGAAAAGGGGGGGAATACCGATGAACCGTAAAACAATGATGCTCTTGTTCAGTTTGTTCCTTTTACTTGCTGGATGCAGCAGTAACGAAAAAGATGATTCAGCATCGGAATCACAGGATGAAAAGGCGGAAAGTAAAATGGACGCTTCCATTTCCGGGAATAAGGTGCAGGAAGAAGTAGCGGAAAAGGAAGGGATGACGGATGAAAGAAAGGTCATCCATCAGGCCCAGCTTGAGTTGAAGGTGAAGAACCTTGAAAAGGCACAAATGAAGATTGAGAATAAGGTGGCTGAATATGGCGGATATGTTGTTGAGTCCAATGTATACAGGGAAGATGAAGAACTGGTGGAAGGAACGATCACTGTTCGGGTCCCTGAAGCCCATTTTCAGGTTTTTCTAACCGATAGCGAGGGCGAGGCTTCTGAAGTGGTCGGAAGGAATGTGACAGGACAGGATGTAACGGAGCAATATGTGGATTTAAAAGCAAGGTTGAAGTCAAAGAGGGCAGTGGAGGAAAGGTTGCTTGCATTCATGAAGGATGCTGAGAAGACGGAAGATTTGCTGAAAATATCATCCAATCTTGCCGTGGTGCAAGAAGAAATAGAACAGCTGACCGGGCAAATCAAGTATCTTGAAAACCAGACTTCGTATTCCACCGTCACCATCACGTTATCACAGGACAGGATAGTTGTGCCGGGCATTGATAATAAGGAATTGAATACATGGGAGAGGACGAAGAAACAACTTGCAACGAGTGCGAATCTATTACTTAAAGCGGGTTCAGGAATCATTGTTTTTATAATAGGAAACTTGCCGATCCTCATTATTTTAGGAGGAGCTGGTGCGGTGGTCCATTGGGTGATCAAAAGAAGGGGTAAAAGGTGAAGGAATTAATAGAGGGTGCCAATTAGACTGGGCACCCTCTGCTATTTATCTTTTCCGTTTATGCAAGCCGGTCACATAATACAGGGCTACCAACAGTAGGATCCAAATCGGACCAACGATTAGAGCGATTCTTGTATCTGCTGAAAAACCGAGTACTATCATTACGAATACCAAAAAGGCTAAAGTGAAATAAGAAGTGAATGGGAAAAGAGGCATTTTGTAAGATAAGCCTTGTTTTTCTCCCTGACTCATTTTTCGTCTAGACATAATCTGTGTGACAAGTATCGTTCCCCATGTCCAGAGGGCGCCGAATGTAGCGACACTTGTGACGTAAGTGAAAACTTTATCGGCTTCCATGTAGTTAAGGTAAACGCCGAAAAGAAGTACGATAGCCGAAACGATAATGGCAACGCCAGGAACGCCTGACTTTGTTGTACGTTCGAAACTTTTTGGTGATTCACCTTGCTGTGCCAGGTTGAATAACATTCTTCCTGTACTGAAGATCCCGCTGTTACAAGATGAAAGGGCTGCTGTCAGTACGACAAACTGAATGATTCCGGCTGCGCCTGGTATACCGATTTTATCAAACATCATAACGAATGGGCTGTTTTCTCCATTCATTTCATCCCATGGAGTGATCGATAAAATGACCGTCAGAGCTAAAACGTAAAAAAGTAAAATCCGATAAAAAACGGTATCGATGGCTCTTTTTAAAGATTTTTCAGGGTTTTTAACTTCACCTGCGGTTACACCGAGCATTTCAATTCCCAAATAAGCGAACATGACCATTTGGAACGAGAGGATGACTCCAGAAATCCCATTAGGGAAAAATCCGCCATTTTCTACAAGGTTGCCGAAACCGACCGCGATTCCGCCGTTCCCCAAACCAAAGATGATCATTCCGAAGCCAAGGACAATCATCAGGATGATTGTTACGATTTTAATAAGGGCGAACCAGAACTCCAATTCACCGTAAGCTTTTACAGCAAGAAAGTTAATCGTTGTCATGATGGCAAGTGCGGCTAATGCCCAAGCCCATTGCGGAGTATCAGGGAACCAAAATTGCATGTAGATTCCGACTGCCGTAATTTCAGCCATACAGGTGGCGATCCAAACGAACCAGTAATTCCATCCGGTTATATATCCGGCTAGAGGACCGACAAATTCGCTAGCGTAACGGCTGAAGGAGCCTGCGACTGGATTTTTTATTGCCATTTCACCTAGTGCACGCATGATAAGATAGATCATAAGTCCGCCAATGGCATAAGAAATGATGATTGCTGGACCGGCTAATTTAATCGCAGATGCCGAGCCGAGAAATAAACCGACTCCAATGGCTGCGCCAAGAGACATTAATGCGATATGTCTTTCTTCCAAACCTCTATGTAGTTGAGATTCTTTGGAGTTTTGCATAATTTTCCCCTTTTCTATGTTGGAGTTTAATTTTCTCTATCTAGCATTTTATCACTAGTAGAGGTGAATACATATTATTTATTGATTTTTCACATAATATTACAATTAAATAATATATTTTAATAGTTAGAATGTAAAGAAAAATATGAAAACGCTTACTAAGAAAGTGTTCCTAAGATTTTTCATCGTAATATAATCTTTCGAAACTAATTATAATGCTATACAAACAAAATATAATTATGTGATTTTTCTAAAGATTTAGACATTTAAAAATAAAAAAAAGCTGTCCCGAAGATCAGCAACAGCTTGATTCGTTTCATCATTGCCAGATGGCGGAGGCCCATTCAGGATGATCAATGAAAGGGTTGCGATTATGCTGATATTGATTATAAATGATCTCATTTCGGTTACGCTCGAAGGCATCTACAGGATCCTGTTCATTCCACTCCAGTAAGACAGCCAATTTACCATGATAAGGGGCGGTGCCATTATTCACTTGATTATTCAGCTCTAAATTGACTTCCCCTGCATCACCCTCGTAACGAACCGCCATATAAAACAGCATCCGGGCGACGTCACCTTTTACGCTATCGCGAGGTTCCCACGAATCAGAATCATAGTAATTTCCTGTCGCTTCGGTATGTTCAGAACCTCCATTATCAAAGTCCAGGTTGTTTCTTGTACTGTTGACGGAGGCATCAGTAGGCCGAAGGTGATGCAGGTCGGTGCCGGGTCCTAAAGTGGTACCAAAATCACCATGTGATTTTGCCCATACATGCTCACGATTCCAATCATTAACACCTGATCCGTTCAGCGTTTTTCCTTGGGAACGCCCTGTATAAAGTAGAATGACATTATTGGCGTTATTCGGGTCCTCATCGGTTATCCGTAAAGCTTCCCAGACATTTGAATACGATATTTCCGTATGGTCATCGATGATTTCATGGAGGGCTTTCTTTAATGACGCCCCTGATTTACCGCTGGCTGAATCATAGTATGAGCCAACCCCCGGTGTCTCCTGTTCTGGTGAATCATTCCCTGAAGACATGGCAGATACATCTTTTAAGCCTGGATGGGTGAAATAGGCACTCAGTGTACCGGTGACGGTGACTTTTTTTCCTTTTAATGCAGGATTTGTTTTTAACCCAAATTCTGAGCGGAAGGAGGATGGAATCTGAACATAAACCATATTGGCAATGTTTGTTTCCGATGAGCTGTCTGCAAGTGCTATGGCATAATCATTCGGATAGCTGCTCGTAATGACGGTATTGGCTGACGTGGGCTGTCCTACCACATATCCACTGACCGTTTTAATCATGCTGTCTTGATTCGTAATGGCTTGGGAAACGGAGTAAGGAGATGACGAGCTGCCATCGCCAGCTGCGGCTAGTGATGGAGTGATGAAAAGAGCGGGAATAAGGAAAGCGAGCACGAGTACAATGGACAGGGCAAATCTTGATTCATGTTTTGTGAACATGTGATTCCTCCATAATTCGATTCATACCCATTTCCAGAGAAATTGGCATGTATATGTAAAGTTATGGATATTAGCCGCTTTTTCCTTCTGGATTGTCAAAAATGAGAGAAAACAGCTAGAGATGCTTAGCGGAATTTAGTGAAATAGCCCGGGAAATATCGAAGGCTGTCATGGAAATGACATGAAAAACCGTCAGCATGCTACTGACGGTTTTTTTTACTCTGTTTTATAAGAAGACTTTGAATGAAACTCAATAACAATGATCCGATTAAAGCCCCCCAAAAAGAATCTATTACAAAGCCACTGACAACATAGGAAGTGATTTGGAATGTGAAGGCATTGATAATGAAAGAAAACAACCCGAACGTCAGGATGGTGATCGGCAATGTGATAAGTTGGAGGATGGGTCTAACCAGCAAGTTCATGATCGATAATATAAAAACCGCCAGCAAGGCAGTTCCGTAAGATTTGATCGTGATGGAGTCGAGAAGCCAGTCAATAACGAGCAATACCAGCCCGTTGATAAGAAAACGCATGATTATGTTCATGAAAAACTCCTCCTGAAGTCACTTTCTACAAGTCATTATACTAAAATTTGATGAATTTCAGTTATATGTTTGCAGAATTGTCACAAAAAAAAGAGGATACGATAAGCATTCCCCCAGAATGGAAAGAACCCTTTTAAGGGTCATAAAAGAGTTCTTCTTTAAAAAACAGTCCAGTTGATTGGAACGGAAGGTACGAGACTCCTGCGGAAAAAGCGCGTCACGGGAGACCCCACAGGCGCTTGCGCCGAGGAGGCTCCCGGACCGCCCGCGGAAAGCGAGTGCCTGTAGTGGAAATCAACGTTTCTTTTTACAAACCCTCAAAAAGGACGTTTCAGCTAGTTTTCTTCGTTGCGGATTTTATAAAACAGTAAAAAACCATGAAGGATAACTTGGTTTCTTGTAAAATTATGGTTGGTGATAAGGCCATTCCGAACCCCATTTGTCTACAAAATGGGATTCATTAGGTTCTCTTTAGTTGTTGGCAATGATCTTTTCGAATTCACTTAATTCCAAAGTGTTTTTTAATTTGGGATTGGTGTTTAAGGAAAGAAGGGCACTTTCAATAAGAAAGGTTCGCGGTTCAACGTTTTGTAATAATTCCTCTTGGATAAAGTGAATCAATTTTAAGTTTTTAACCCGTTCCGCTTCATCATCTTGGCAAAGCCTCAAGATCATCTTTTTTAGGTCATTTGCAGAGTGCAGGAGTGCTGTATGAAAATCCTGCTGGTTATGGAAGCACTCAGGCAGCCATTGCTTGATGAGATCGGGTTCCAAAAGCTGTGCATTTGACTTGCTGACATCTTCGAAAATCGATTTAATCCTATCGACACAATAACGGATAATTTCAGTAGGGTTGAACTCAGGCTCTTTAGCCAAGGCATTAAAATGAATCGTTTGATGCATCATTCCCGAGTAAAGAATGGCACAGTCCAAAATATAAGGTTTTTTTTCAGCACCGAAAATGTCCAGAAACCGTTTTGATAACCAATGGATATGCTGGAATTTAGCATGTGTTATGAAGTTCTTAAGTTCGCTATCATTTGAAATCATTACTTCTTCATATAAGAAAAAGATTTTGTTGTTTTTGTTTGAGTGCATTTGTAATTCTGATTGTTTGATGAATATTTCAATATCTGCAAGGTTTTGCCCAATCAGCAATTCATTCCGCTCTTTTTCGAATTTTTCTTGCGAAGTTAGGAAGACTGCCTTAAGCAATTCGCTTTTAGAAGAAAAATAGTTATAAAATGTTCCTTTTGAAATGCCGCTATAATCTAAAATATCCTGAATGGAAGTTGCTTGGTAACCCTTTTCAATAAATAATTGGTGCGCATATTTAACTACCAGTTGTTTGCGCTCATTCATATATATCACCCTTACTCTTATTGGACGGTCATTTTAACGTAATAGTATCTTATTTTCTATATGAACACAAACCGGTATGTTTACAAATTCTCTAGTAAAATAAGGGGGATGGCCTTTTGTTTCAGCGGATTCAGGAAGGGTTCTGCTGAAAGATAGGGTTTACAAAAGCAATGAAAAATTCGGTTTCTATGCATCCGGCTATTCGTCATTCTGTGAATAAAGGCTGACGAAGTGAACAAAGTCACAGGAGAACACTTCGGTTTGTTATAAGATGAATAGAAGAAAAGGGTGAAGTAGCGCAAAGTATCTATGATTATTCGTTAACCATTCTCGATTGCTATCCCATTGGTAGGAGAAATGATAAAATCACTCGTCATGAAGGAAAATCGCCTATAAGGGTCGTATACCATTATTAGGAATACAATTATCTGAATAGGCTGTTCCATCAGCGTTTGTACCTTTTGGGCTATCCATATTATGGATGTTTTTGGAGTTATATCATCAGCGAGTGAATAATGAATTGATTATTATATTAAAATTATTATAAATAAGTATTGATTTTTTTCTGAGAAGCTTTATCATTATATACATAAATAATAATGAAAAGGTGGTTCAATTATGTCGAATAAGAAAAACCTTACTACAAGCTGGGGAGCCCCAGTTGGAGACAATCAAAACTCTATCACTGCCGGTGAACGCGGCCCTGTGCTCATTCAAGATGTACACTTATTGGAAAAGCTAGCTCACTTCAACCGTGAACGTGTCCCTGAACGTGTGGTTCATGCGAAGGGTGCCGGTGCATACGGTACTTTCGAAGTAACGAACGACCTTTCTCAGTACACGAAAGCTAAGCTTTTCAATGGTGTGGGCAAGAAGACAGATCTTTTTATCCGTTTCTCCACAGTTGCAGGTGAATTGGGTTCTGCAGATACAGTCCGTGACCCGCGTGGATTTGCCGTTAAATTCTACACCGAAGAAGGAAACTACGATATCGTCGGTAATAATACACCAGTATTCTTTATTCGCGATGCGATTAAATTCCCCGACTTCATCCATACACAAAAGAGAGATCCTAAAACACATTTGAAAAACCCTACGGCTGTTTGGGATTTCTGGTCACATTCACCGGAATCTCTGCACCAAGTGACGATCCTGATGTCCGATCGGGGCATTCCTGCTACACTTCGTCATACACATGGTTTCGGTAGCCACACATTTAAATGGGTGAATGCTGAAGGAGAAGGCGTTTGGGTGAAATACCACTTCAAAACAGAACAGGGCATCAAAAACCTTGATGTGGATCTTGCTGCAAAACTAGCAGGTGAAAACCCTGATTACCATACGGAAGATCTTTTCAATGCGATTGAAAAAGGGGACTTCCCTGCCTGGAAATTATATGTTCAAATCATGCCTCTGGAAGATGCGGATACATACCGTTTCGATCCATTCGATGTGACGAAGGTATGGTCTCAAAAAGATTATCCGCTGATTGAGCTTGGCCGTATGGAATTGAACAGAAATCCTGAAAACTACTTTGCTGAAGTAGAGCAAGCCACATTCTCACCGGGAACATTCGTACCGGGAATTGAGGCTTCCCCGGACAAGATGCTTCAAGGTCGTCTATTCGCATACGGAGATGCACACCGTTACCGTGTGGGCTCGAATCATAACCAGCTTCCGGTTAACCGTCCGAAAGTGGAAGCGAACAACTATCAGCGTGACGGCTTCATGCGTGCAGATGACAATGGCAAGGGATCTGTTTATTATGAGCCGAATAGTTTTGGCGGCCCTGCCGAATCAGAGGAAAATAAAGTCACTCCTTTCGAGGTGACCGGGAAAGCTGCACAAGTTGGTCATAATAGTGATGATCACTACACTCAAGCAGGTGACTTATACCGTCTATTGAGTGCCGAAGAGAAAACGCGCCTTGTTGACACGATCGTGGGCGCAATGAAACCTGTGGAATTAGAGGAAATCAAGCTTCGTCAAATCGGTCATTTTTATAAAGCCGATCCGGAATACGGAACGCGCATAGCCGAAGGTTTAGGTTTATCTGTACCGCAAGAAGTGTAAAATATGAAACTCCCAATCTAGTAAATGCAAACAGGCATCCATTCATGAATGGATGCCTGTTTTGTGTACACAGGACGCCGTTTTTAAATGACACCCCACAAGTTCGGTAAGAATATATAGTTATAAATGTCTTCAGGGAAAGTCTTGCAGTCAGATTAATTGGGGGCCAGTCAAGATTAACAGTAAAGGGTGGTATTAATGACCAGTAAAAAGGTTCGGGTGTTAGTGGGCAGTCCAATTTACCAAAAATCACATATTTTACAAAAGTTCTCTGCTTTCACTCAAACGGTTGGATGCGGAGGGGAAGGAACTTGCCTATTTCTTCATTGATGACAATGAAGATGAGCGATCAAGCAAGATGCTCGAAGATTTCAGTCAGGAGCAGAACAATGTCAAATTACTAGCATCCAATCAAAGCGATATTTATGTGTGTAATGGCACTACCCATTACTGGAATGAAAATCTGGTATGGAAGGTCGCGGATTTCAAAAAGATGAAGCCGTGATTATTGATGACGGCAGCACGGACAATTCCGCAGAGGTTTGTTTAGAGGTTTTGAAAGGGATGCCGGTGCGTATCATCAGGAATGATATCTCCAAGTTCTCCAATGAAATTGAACTTCGTAAAATGCAATGGAAAGAGACGGTGAAGTCAAATCCCGAGTGGATATTAAATCTTGACGCCGATGAAGTGTTTGAAAATAGTTTCAAAGAGGAAGTCAGGCAGCTGATAAGCGATCAAGAAGTGGATGTATATTGCTTCCGGTTATATGACTTTTGGAATGATACCCATTACAGGGGGGATGAACACTGGTGCGCTCACCAGTATTACCGGCCGTTCCTGGTCAGATATCGGGAGGGGTTTGAATGCAAATGGAACGATAGGCCGCAGCATTGCGGTAGATTTACGGAAAATGTCTTTGAATTGCCTCACAAGTTATCCGACATACGATTGAAGCATCTGGGCTGGGTCAAAAAAGAAGATCGGATGGCGAAATTCAAAAGATATCGGGAATTAGACCCTGATGGTACGTATGGAAGTACTGAGCAATATCAAAGCATTCTGGATGAAAACCCCAATTTGGTTCGTTTTGAGGAGTGACTTTTGCTTTGGCAATAATTGAATCGAATCTGCATACATTTGGTTAAGAGGAGGTGCAGTATGGACGTTTTTGTGCGGCAAAATGATTCCTTGTGGTATTATAGCCAATTATTCAAGGTGAATTACCAACTTATCATTGATTCCAATAGTGGGATTGATCCACTTGCACTTATGATTGGCCAACAAATCAAAATACCTGGCTTTACGACGACCGGCTATACCATAAAGCAAGGTGATTCATTATGGGCAATTGCCAGGTCACGCAATCTTTCAATGGATGCCCTATTTTTAGTTAATCCCAATCTCAACCCGAATGCCTTGCAAGTCGGTCAGACAATTTCTGTGCCATTAAGGATTACGTGGAGGCTCATTCAAGGTAATCGGGAATATGATTATGGGACGATGATGACCGATGTTAGACGTTTGAAAACAATCTATCCATTTATAAAAACCTCCCCCATCGGGGACTCCGTGCTTGAAAGGGATATCCCCGAGGTTCTGATTGGAAATGGCAACAAACGAGTTCACTATAATGGTTCCTTTCATGCGAATGAGTGGATAACGACGCCTGTGATCATGACCTTTTTAAATGATTATTTACTCGCAATCACGAATCAGGCCGACATCCGCGGTCTAGATATGTTTCCCTTTTATCAACAGACGATGCTGTCGATCGTCCCAATGGTGAATCCGGACGGAGTGGAGTTGGTTTTGAAAGGACCGCCTGCAGATGAGACATTGAGAGGACGGCTCATCGAATGGAATAATGGAAGCGAAGACTTCTCTGGCTGGAAAGCCAATATCAATGGTGTGGATTTGAATGATCAATTTCCCGCCGAATGGGAACTGGAACAAGCCCGTAATAATGTAACGGAGCCAGGTCCGGCTAATTATCCAGGGGAAGGGCCGCTTACACAGCCAGAGGCCATTGCAATGTCAGAGTTGACAAAAAAACGTGATTTTGGCAAAGTCCTTGCGTTCCACACCCAAGGAGAGGTGATTTTTTGGGGGTTTGAAGGTTTGGAACCACCCGAGTCGGAAGCGATAGTCAATGAGTTTGCGAGGGTCAGTGGATATGAGCCTGTCAAATCCGCCAATAGTTATGCAGGGTATAAGGATTGGTTCATTCAGGATTGGCGCAGGCCGGGATTTACCGTGGAGCTGGGCAAAGGAACGAATCCCCTTCCCATATCACAGTTCGATGAGATTTATCAGAAGTCGCTTGGGATTTTCTTGGCAGGGTTATATATGTGAAATCTGACCAAATGAAAAAGCTCAACTCCGTTTCCATGGGGTAGAGCTTTTTAGTCTTATAAACTATCAGACTTGAAACGATGAGGGCTGCTGCAAAAAATAAGTAAAGTTATGCTTTACTTATCGATTGCATGATTAACTCGCTTTTTAGCTTGAAATGAACGGACATTTTCCATGCCCCGGTGATTTTGCAGCCCCTACCAAAAGGAATCTAATAGTTTTACGGTAAAGAAGTTACCTTCCTTAGCGCTAGTATTGGCCCCACCTACGCCAGATACTGTGACGGCCACGCATGCCATCCAACCTAATTTCATTATAATAGAAAGCGCTTACATTTTCAAAAGTAATCGTATTGCAAATTTCGACATTCGATAAGTGTCCCTTACCAGTAGGTGGAGAATGGGCATATTACTGATAAGGGCCCTATAAGATTCAGGTTAATCTGCAATGAATTCCTGTAGCTTTTGCCTTAGGCCACCATTGCCGAATTTAATGAACTTTGTCTTTCCGGCTTCCTGTTCCGAGGTAGAAGCGAAATCCAAGAAGGCTAAAAGGTTGATCCGGCGGTGAAGAATATGGACAATGCCGTATTCATAGAACCAATGATCGATCGTGTTGTAAACCCCTCTATTCAGTCGATATTTCTGCTGGCACCAGTGGAAAAATAGTCTGTCAGGAAGATTAAGGTACTCCATGTCTTCTAAGCCTCCATTTTTCTTCTCATTCATGACAGGGGAAATGGTCCTTAGCAATTCCTTTTGCATAGTAAACTCCTCCCTCATTGATAAAAACGAAAAAACCCCCTATTCCTGTTGAATAGAGAGCCTCCAGTAGACTAGTCAGCTTATATATATTCCTTATATAAAAGCAGTATAAAGTGTATTAATCCTATTTGTCAAGTTGGTATTTGATAACGGGAAATAAATATATTCATTTCCTGTTTTCAGTGTGATTTTAAATGAAAATACGAATAAATATTTATGTTTATTCGTTTATAGTTCGTATATAATGTTTTTGAGGAATTAAGGAGGAGAGACTGAATGTATAAATCGAAAAAGATTTTATTATTGGGCTCGGGTGAATTAGGGAAAGAGGTCATACTTGAAGCTCAGCGACTTGGTGTGGAGACCGTTGCTGTAGACCGCTATGAACATGCCCCTGCCATGCAAGTCGCTCATCGCAGTTATGTGATCGATATGCTGGATGCGGAACAACTAAGGGGAGTTGTAGAGAAAGAACAACCCGATTTGATTGTACCGGAGATAGAAGCCATCGCTACATCCGAATTAGTCAAGTTGGAAGAGGAAGGCTTTCAAGTCATTCCGACAGCAAGAGCCGCTAAATTGACGATGGATCGTGAAGGGATCAGGAGGCTGGCTTCTGAAACGCTGGAGATTCCGACAGCAGCCTACAAATTCGCAAACACCTATGAAGAATTTGTCCAAGCTGCCAAGGAAGTTGGGTTTCCCAATGTCGTCAAACCTCTGATGAGTTCTTCAGGTAAAGGGCAAAGTGTGTGCCGCACGGAAGGTGACCTGGAGGATTGCTGGAAAATCGCGATGGAAGGCGGCCGGGTTCAAAATGGACGGGTGATCATTGAAGAATTTATCCGTTTTGATTCGGAAATCACGCTGCTTACTGTCCGGACCGTAAATGGTACCATGTTTTGTGCTCCCATCGGTCACATTCAGCAGGGCGGGGATTATATTGAATCCTGGCAGCCGCATAATATGACAGAAGCACAAATAATGGAAGCGAAAAGAATTGCCCATGCCATTACGGATGAACTTGGCGGGTACGGATTATTCGGGGTAGAGCTTTTCCTCTCAGGGGATAAAGTCTATTTCAGTGAAGTTTCCCCACGTCCGCACGATACGGGGCTAGTGACATTGGTGACTCAGAATTTGTCCGAGTTTGCCCTTCATATTCGGGCGATTCTAGGATTCCCCATCCCGGAAATCAAGCTGATCAGTCCGGGTGCCAGCCGTCCATTAAAAGCGCAAGATGAGTTATCGGAATATTCAATAGTCGGTGTTGAACAGGCTTTGGCTTTACCTAATACACAAGTGCGTCTTTTCGGAAAACCAGTTACAAAGGCAGGTAGAAGGGTTGCGGTCGCCCTGTCGTCTGCCGATTCCATCGAGGTGGCGAGAGTGAATGCGGCCCGTGCTTTGGAATGTTTAGTTGTAGAGAAAGAATAGTGAAAAAAGCGCTCCAGCTTGTCGACAAGAGGGAGCGGATTTCTTAAATAAATAACATGATCTTCACTCCAGGTACTCGCTTTCCGCGGGCGGTCCGGAAGCCTCCTCGGCGCCATTTGCACCTGTGGGGTCTCCCTTGGACACGTTTTTCCAGCAGGAGTCTCGTACCTTCCATTCCAATCAACTGGAATGGTTTTTAAAGTAAAACGTAGGCTGGTCTCATCCCGAACGGTTTAAGAATAGTTTGTGCTTCATGATTTTCCTGCCGAATAACTGGCTAGCCGAAACTCCGCTAGATGCTTGCGACAGGAGGTTTGACAGTCAGTCGGCGAAAAAAAGCGGATTTTCGAAAAAAATGTAACGTTTCTCAAAGATGACTTTGTCTGCTGTCTTACTCTAAAGCATCCTTATTCGGATGCTTTATTTTTTTTCTCCATTAATAGCACATTAAACTCTCCTAACAACCACCCGATTTGAAGACGTTGAATGGCCTGTAATATACCCCAGCTACTGATGATTTCCCTGAATAACCAATTCCGCATGCTGTCTTTACTTTGTCTTAACAATTATCCTGTCGCTTTTTTACATAGCCTTGACATTGAGTTCATTTTCTTCACCTATAGTTAAATTAAATAGAAAACATTACGGGAGGTCATTCATTTGAATCGCACTTGGAAGTTTATCATGGTCCGGTGCGGATCGTGTTTCGGCAAAGGGGAACCCAAATAAAGAACCGGAAATCAAGAACGTTATTTTCCTGATCGGTGACGGCATGGGTGTTTCCTATACCTCCGCTTACCGGTATTTAAAAGATAATCCTGGTACGAAGGTGGCAGAGCGGACAGAGTTTGATAAATACTTGGTTGGCCAGCAGATGACTTACCCAGAAGACTCTGCACAAAATATAACGGATTCAGCTTCAGCCGCTACGGCAATGTCTGCAGGAGTGAAGACTTATAACGCTGCCATTGCAGTGGATAATGATAAATCCGAAGTCAAAACCGTATTGGAAGCAGCAAAGGAAAAAGGAAAAGCGACGGGATTGGTTGCCACTTCGGAAATCACTCATGCTACGCCTGCATCTTTTGGCGCCCATGATGAAAATCGGAAAAACATGAATTCAATCGCAGACGATTATTATAACGAATTAATCAAAGGCAAACATAAAATTGACGTCCTATTGGGCGGTGGGAAGTCCAATTTTGTCCGGCCTGATGTCAATTTGGCGAAAGCCTTCGAAAAAGATGGTTACAGTTATGTGACGGATAAAAATCAAATGTTTAAGGACAAAAATGAGCAGGTCCTTGGTTTATTCGCTTCTGAAGGACTTCCGAAAATGATTGACCGCCCAAGTGATACGCCTTCTTTGGCAGACATGACAAGTTCGGCGATCCAGCGCTTGAATAAAGATAAAGATGGATTCTTCCTTATGGTCGAGGGAAGCCAGGTCGATTGGGCAGGACATGATAATGATATCGTAGGTGCAATGAGTGAAATGGAAGACTTTGAAAAAGCATACAAAGCGGCCATGGAATTTGCGAAGAAAGACAAACATACCTTAGTGGTGGCTACGGCGGATCACTCTACAGGAGGATTCTCGATCGGAGCAAAAGGAATATATAACTGGTACGGTGAGCCAATCAAGGCAGCCAAACGCACTCCTGACTTCATGGCGGATGCCATCGTCAAAGGCGCTGATGGTGAAAAGACGTTAAAGCAATATATTAACCAAAATGTAGTGAAGCTAACTGACGGTGAAATCAAAACGGTAACTGAAGCTGCCAAATCAAAAAATGTGACGAATGTCGATAATGCCATCGAAGCCATATTCGATAACCGGACCAATACTGCCTGGACTACTGGGGGACATACGGGTGAAGATGTTCCAGTCTACGCATACGGGCCATATAAAGAACGTTTTGCCGGGCAAGTCGATAACACGGATCAAGCCAAAATCATTTTTGAGCTATTAAAGAAATAATGACTTCAGGGAGGGATTCAATGAACAGACTGATGATCGGTGCCCTGTTATTAACGGCATTTGGTGCTCTTAATACCCAACCAGCTTACGAAGAAGAAACAACAGCTAAAGAAAAAACAGAGGAAATTGCACGACCACTGGAAAAAAAGGATGTCTATGTTCCGAATCCGCAGCTTCCTGATGATATAAACTTGAACCAAATCGATCAGAATGTTTCCGATGCCAAAGGCGAATTAACTTTGAAGGCCTATAAAAAAGTGAATGAAACGTTGAATGTTGGCCCGGTCGAGGTTAAAGTCAAAGAAATGAAAGTGATGCATGCCACTCCGGATTACAGCATGATCGATTTCTTCCACGGCTATACGCATGATGAAGATTTCGATATCGTAAAAGTGAACGTGGAAATCAAAAACAATTCGGATAAAGAAATTAAGTTTTCGCCAGTTGCTTTCCTTGAAACGGACAGAGGAGAACATCTGACATGGGAAGATGAGATCTATTTGGAAGAACTTACTGGTGAAATAGAAGGAAACGGTTCAAAAAGCGGAAACATTGGTTTCATTCTAAATGATGGAAACATAAAAGGCATATCCGTCATGTCAAGTGATGCGGTGGATGACGATGGGAAAGTCCTTGCAAAAGGCAAGTCAGCTGAATTCGCTTTTTAAAGAATATGTATAAATGGCTGGGAAAAATAAAATACTAGAACAAGTGATGGGGATTACTATCACTGAACGGAATATCCAAATCCTAATGATGAGGTGACACAGAATGAGCTATAAAGATCAATTAGATCCACATTCTCAAAAGTTTCACCATAATTGGACAAGACCTAAGCGTTCAAAATCTCAAGTTAATGGCCACACGCAAGAATCACAAACAAACATTATACTAAGAAGCAATGCAAAGGCTCACAGGTGGTAACGGATATTTCCGATAAAGAAGGAGGCTCCCAAGCGAGTCTTCTTCTTTATATTTAGAATCAGCTTAAACCAAGCAAGGCATTCATGGCTTTTCACTCATAATTATGATACCATTTACCTTTAAGATTGAAGTGATGAGCTTGGCGTGAAACTGGAGTCGATTGAAAGTTTCACCTTATACAAATAGAGGACGTGAATTGTAATGATTAAAATTGAAATCCCTGCAGCGGATATAAGCATCAAACAAAGAAAGCAAGTGATTGAAGGAGACGAAGCTGTCATTCCTGAAATTTACGGGTTTATCGATTTTCATTTGATTCCCCGTGATAAAGGCGGCATCATCTTGTTTTACAATGAAAACGATGAACTGATTTTTGTCGGTAAAGCCCGTAAATTAAGACCAAGGGTCAAGAAGCATTTTGAGGATAATGTTTCTCCGATTAAAGAGCATCGTAATGAAGTCAAGAAAATTGACATTCTTTTAGTCGAAGACGCTATGGAACGTGAAATCTATGAAACGTATATGATCAATAAGCTTCATGCTAAATACAACGTCGATAAAGTGTTTTATAAATAAGCTGTTTTCATAAAGATTGTTGTTTTAAAACGAAACTATTTAAGGTTGATTGGAGCGGAAGTGCGAGACTCCTGCGGGAGCAGCGGGACAGGTGAGACCCCACAGGCGTTTACGCCGAGGAGGCTCACCGCCCGCCCCGCGGAAAGCGAGCATCTGGAGGGGAAATCAACCACAACTCAC